>NZ_WBKL01000004.1:0-24537 GCF_015714705.1 Nostoc sp. NZL
GTAGTGGATGCATTGGGCAACCCACTAAGCTTCCACCTAACACCTGGGCAAGCCTGCGACCTAGATGGAGCCGATCAACTGCTACCCAACATTGTTGCTGACACAGTTTTAGCAGATAAAGGCTATGATGCGGATGAGCGAGTCATTGAGCGGCTTCAGGCACAAGGTAAAACCGCAGTGATTCCCCCCAAGCGTAACCGTAATAACCCTCGTGACTACGACCAAGATTTGTACAAAGCCCGTCACCTAATTGAAAACTTCTTTGCAAAACTCAAGCAGTATCGAGGGATTGCAACGCGCTACGATAAACGCGCTACCAACTTTCTGGGTGCAATTTATCTAGCTGCTTCTGTTATTTGGCTCAATTGATGACACGCCCTAGTGTTATCTGAAAACCACACTAGAAAAATCATCTTTCAGGCTATTGATAGACTGTCATATCCGTATAAAGATAGAAAGAATACTTCAGCCAATCAGATAACATTTATGTTACTCCTAATAATTGCTGTGTTTATTTAGATTTTCTTTCAGTGGTATTAGACAACAAATGTTGCGGTAAATGTTACCCCGATTCTCCTACGGGGTTTTTCTTTGAATTAGTGATGTCTACAACGAGTTTTTCTACGAGACGCTACGCCTAGTCAAGATCCCACGCAAGCAAGTTTACTAAGCCTGTAATACCTTAAACCACTTATTCAAAACTGTGCTGATGGTTTTCTTAATCTCATGCTTACGATTCCACTTCTGGAATGCCATTTCATACTCTTCGCCTTTGATTTGAAAGGTATTCCAGACATCCAGCCCTACAGGCAATCCACTGAATAGCAAAATATAAAGCGACCAAGAAATTCCGCCACCAGTGATTAAATTTAGTAGTATAAAAAAGCCATTGAAAATTGTATAATTCCCTAGACGCTTCTGAAATCTTCTGATGCGGTAAGCGTCAAAAGCCTTTCGTTGTTGGACTTGACCCTGTTGTACTAACCAATCGCGTTCTGCTAACTTTAAAGAATCAGGTGAAATTTCTAACTCAGCAGCAATTTCTAATATCTGCTCATAAGAAAATTCTGTATCTTTGTCATTAGCTTGACGAGCGATCGCTAAGTGCAGAATTTGTTGGACATCTTCTTGGCTATAAGAACGGAGGCTCTTGGGTTCAAATGCCGTCATAATTCTTTCTCTTATATTACTTTTAATAGAAACTTGCTGCCCGATAGATTTTAAACAGCTAAACTAGTACTATTTCCATTATTACTACATTAGCAAATCTAGATGCTGTCCTGCATCTAATGTATTGGATTTTTAACTTTGAGTAAAACGCGTCAATCCCTCCTCCACCTTTGCTTGTCGATAGGCATAAATATCTTGAATAACTTGCACCCAACCGTTAGCGACAGATTCGAGAATGCGATCGCCTTTTTCTTTAGTTGCGGTTGTCGCATCACCAATCACTCCGCTTTTACTGATATCTCGCGTCACCCAAGCCAGAGGTAACTTCCCCTCCCAACTCAGTAAACTACTTTCTGATTGTTCTGGTGGATACTCTGCAACAGCTTTCTCTAGCTTCACTTGTTCTGGCAAAATCGATAACATAATGCTAGTTTCAGCATCTCCGGCGTGCATTCCTAGCGCTGCTTCTTTCGGAGTCAATAAATCTTTAGTAATATTAGGCACCCGCCAAGTAAATAACGGGAATACCAAAAAGTCATCATACTTAACGTGCAAATCCCGCGCCGCCATTTGCATCACTTGGGGTTGTCCACCGTGGGAGTTCATTAACACCAGTTTTCTAAACCCAGCCCGGTAAATACTTTCTCCCACTTCCATAATGATTGCCGTGAGAGTTGCCGTGCTTAGGGTAATGGTACCGGGAAAGTGCCAGTGTTCGTTAGATTTGCCATAATAAAGGTTAGGTAAAGCATAAGCAGGAATACTTGCATCCAGCTTTTCCATTGCTTTTCCCAACACTCCCACACCGATCGCAGCATCTACAATCAACGGCAGATGAGGACCATGTTGTTCAATTGCTCCCACTGGCTGGATGATTACCACATTTTCCTTATCTGGCATTGCCTGGATATCAGTCCAGGTGAGGTAGGGAAAAAAGCGTTCTGGTGGAATGAAACTGTGCATATGGCTTAAATTGTGACATTTATATTTTAACGGTATTGGGTATTAGTCATTGGGCATTGGGCATTGGGCATTAGTTATTTCTTGCTTGCTCTCCCCAGCAATGTGAAGACTCTCCAAACATCCAGATATTATTTAGATGCAGCAGAGCATAATAACGAAGTAACAAGCACTAACTAAGCAGTAAGAAGGATGTAACTCAATGGTTGAAGAAAATGGATCGATTCGTACTTTATCGGTTGATATTGGCGGTAGTGGCGTTAAGGCTATGGTTTTGGATATTACGGGGAATCCGGTAACGGAAAGGGCCCGTTTAGATACACCCCAACCTGCTACACCGGAGGTTGTAATTAATGCAATTGTTGTGTTAGCGGCGGCTCAAGGTGAATTTCATCGTGTTTCGGTGGGTTTTCCCGGTGTGGTGCGGTGTGGGGTCACGGAAACAGCGGTAAACTTACATCCAGATTGGATTGGCTTTGATTTGGAAACAGCATTATTAAAACACTTAAACAAGCCTGTACGGGTGATTAATGATGCAGACATGCAGGGGTTTGGTGCGATCGCAGGTAAAGGTGTAGAACTGGTGATTACTCTGGGCACGGGGTTTGGTTCGGCTTTATTTGTAGATGGTAAGCTGGTGCCGAATATGGAAATGGGACATCATCCGTTTCGCAAAGGAGAGACTTTTGAGCAGCAGTTGGGGCGTGCAGAGTTAGAAAAAATTGGTGAAAAAAGATGGAATAGGCGTTTAGAAAAAGCGATCGCATCCTTGCAACATCTGTTCAATTATGATTACCTTTACATTGGCGGCGGTGAAGCTGTAAGAGTGAATTTCCAGCTACCCTTAAATGTAAAACTTATTCCCAATATCACTGGTTTATTAGGCGGTATTGCTTTGTGGCGAGATGAGAAAAAGTAAAAACTTTTTCAGTATCCACAACTGAGGATACTAAGCGCGGGCTATGACGCTAGATGACTCGCTAGCGCTTCTCTACGAGACGCTACGCGAATGCTATCGGTATCGCGCTTTTAATTAAGGTGCTTCTATCTCAATATTTAAAAATGATATAAAAATTAACACAGGTTAGGTAAGAGAATTGCGTAGACATTAAGTTCAGTGCCCCTGTGGAATTTTGCCATGCAGTAGTCTAAACTCTAGTTAAAATTCAAGTCTATGTAATAACTTTGTACGATTTCATTTTCTTGAGATTGAACCAAGAATACGGCGAAGTTGCCATACAGGTTCAATCACAAAGCAGATATTTAAGAATTATGCCTGAAAACTTCCATAGTCAAGTTGGGAAAACCAAAGAATGCTGCTACGAGCAGAATGTATCCTACAAGATAATAGTGATTGATAAAAAGTTTATAACCCCCTCTAAAGGAGGACAAATTGTTTTAAATCAAGAGCTTATCATTATTTTCAAATGTTGCATTAATCAATACTTAAAAAACTGACTCTATGAATCCAGTAGGATTTTTTTGGCAGTATAAACATGATAAAAGCAACATCAGCATACCAAGCGTGAGCCAAAGCCAACTAGGCAAATTTGTTTGATAGCATTCCCATATGATCATATAGTATGTTATTGTCTAAACCGTTGATTTAGATCCTATATCTTACAAGTTCGTGGCTTGATTAAAGATAAAAAAAGCACAAAGCTAATCATATTAGTCTGATTAAATGGAAGAGGAGGTGAGTAAATATGAGCATGGCAATATTATCTGAAAAAAATAGTACATGACTTTTTTTTGGTCAGTATGCACTATTCCGGACAGCAGCAATGTTGTTGGTTAAAAGAAATATTGGTTGAAGTAAAATGAACTACAATGACTGAAATTGGCCTGATGATGACGGGCGTGTTAGCAATAAGACAAGCATCTGGAGCCAATTTGCCACAGCAGCAATTAGTTCAGATGGAAAATGACCAAAACCAATCAAAAGAGAGTCAGTTAGAGATAACTGCTCAAGTTACACCACCTGAATTCATGCAGACAGATGGGATTTCCCAGGCTTCTGCCGCAGCGATCGCACCAGATAAAGAACATATACTTAAGAAAATCAGCAAAAATAATCAGTTCCTAGCTTCTTCTAACTTAGGTAAGTCTAAAAAGTATTCTCAATCTGGAGATAAAGTCCGTGCAAAGGCTACAGGACGCTTCCAGAAGTTTAGTAGCCAACCTATGCCGACTCTTTATTTCGGTAGCTCTGGTCTTGCTGTCAGAGTCTTACAACGGCTGTTAGTGTCTAACGGTTATGCCATTAGAGTGGATGGGATTTATGGCGCACTGACAGAGACTGCTGTCAAAGCCTTTCAAAATCAGCGCAATTTAGGAGTAGATGGAATAGCTGGTCAACGAACTTGGCGGGCGTTGACAATTTAGTTAGGAGTTAGGAGTTAGGAGTTATACCGATTACCTCTGAGGTTGCTCCTGAACAATTTTACTCAAGCTCCAAATCTTGCCAAGCTTGATTTTGTGCAGTTTCATAAAGAATTGGTATTTCCATATCTTGCACCAGACGATTAAAATCGCGGCTACCAGAACAAAGCCTGCCTCCGCAGACTACAAAACCCTTGAGATTCCGTAGTCCGCGCAGGCGGATTTCGTTTGTGTAGCCGCGACTTCCAGTCGTTAGATACTAAGGTGAAGGATGTGAGTATTAGGAGTTACGAAAATTTGTGATTTTTATAACTTCTAACTCCTAACTCCTAACTCCTAGCTTATTATCGGTACTTATGCTGCTCTAATAGCTGTTGCGCTCTTGGCTTGTAAATTAAATAGAATAAAGCCTCTATATAGCGCAGCAAATCTTCCCGATTTTCCTTCGAGGTAAAGTTCCAGAAGCCATAAATCCTTGCTAAGGATAATAGCTTGCTAGTGTGAATTTTCCAAGTATAGGTGCTGTAAACTCGGTCAATTGCTCGCTTGGAAATTTCATCCCAGTAATTAGGATTTTGTTCGCATTTAGTGATGAAGTCCACAATTTTCGTGGCTGTCTCCTCTAAATTTGTTGGGTTAATCAAAAATCCATTAACCTTATCTTGAATAATCTCCAGTGGCCCACCAAATTGTGTGGCAAAAGTCGGTAATCCTGAAACCATCGCCTCTAAAATTGTCAACCCAAAAGCTTCAAATAAAGCTGGTTGTACAAAAATTCCCTGATGATCGGCAATCACTCGATAAATTTCACCAGAATCAGCTTTAGTCAGGCGCACGCCCAACCAACGAATCTTCCCGTGGAGATTGTACTCGTCAATGATTTGGTAAAGTTTAATAATTTCGTCACGTTCTTCGTTGTCGCCTGATTCTTCAACGCGCAATTTACCCGCCACCAAAATTAAATTGCAATGCTCCTGTAATTCTTTGCTTTGACCATAACATTCAGCTAAACCTGTGAGGTTTTTGATGTGGTCAAGACGCGCCATTGAGAAGAGAGGGCGCTTGTTAGGATCGTCGAGTTTGCCAAAGATTTGCGCTGGGTCTTCCAGAGTAAAGAGTGTTTCTGCAAGGCGTTGGCGATCGCTCTCCACTCGGTCTTTAGTCCGGGTGTAGGGGAAGTAATTATTTTCGTTTACTCCAGGTGGCACAACATTAAATTTGGGACTAAATAATTCAATCCCATTGGTCACATGGTACAACTCCGGCATGGTGAAGCACTTATAAGACTCGTACTGTCCCACACTATCCGGTGTTCCAACAATTTCTTGGTAGGTGCTGCTGATCACAAAATTGGCAGCATTCATTGCAATCAAGTCAGCTGTGAATTGCAATGAAAAATGATATTTCTCCTCTAATTCTTGCCAGTAGAGGTTACTGAACAAGTATTTAGATTTTTCCAAAGCATGGGCAACATTGCATTGGGTAACTTTCAACCGTCGCGCCAGCAAGAATGCTACTAAATTTCCATCAGTATAGTTTCCAACTATTAAGTCAGGTGTGCCTTGAAATTCTGCCCGTAGTTCTTTTTCTGAGTCAATAGCGTATGTTTCTAGATAAGGCCAAAACTCAAACCGGGAAATCCAGTTTTGAGTCATGTTAGGATTAAAATCCCGTAAAGGGACACGCAAAATCCAGGCATTTTCGGTACCGTGGACTTTTTCTAGTCGTTGATTACATAGGGTGCCATCACTATTAGGAATCAAGCGGGTGAGAATAATCACCTTTGGCTCGACATTCAATTTCTCTAAACCAGCTAGCATGACATCTTCTTGTAGCTGCTTCTCTAGGCTCTTTGCTTGGTCAAGGACGTAAACTACCTGACCGCCAGTATCGGGACGGCCTAACACTCCCTCTTGCCCAAACCAACCGTGAGCTGATACCAAGACGATTCTAAAAATCATCGGAACCCGTGAAATGAAGGCTTCTAGGGTCTGAGGATCGGCAGAATCAATCAATTCATCGAGAATATTTAAAGTTTCCCGTACACGCCCTGCGGTGTTACCCCAACCCGGTTCAAAACCCATTGACTGCAATTGGAACCGGAATTGTTCGTAGGGTTCATCTTCGGGGCGATTATTAACAAAACCGATAGCTTTCTTAACTTGCTCGGAAAGTTGCTGCTGTGATTGAATGCGATCGTTAATCAGCAGTTGAACACCGTTGTAGTGGTGCAGGCGTAAGAAATTCAATAAGCTTTCCAGCAATTGTTTGGAATCTTGAAATATTTTGCTGGATAGATAGCGGTTGAGAAATTGTACCCCTTTACCAATATTTTTGGGGTCGCGGATGACTGGGGTGTAGTCATAAAACGGGCCGAAGTCCAATTCTAGCAGGTCGCCATCGTTGGGATGATATTTATTCACCAAGCGATCGCGCAGATCCAACAAATCCTGCACCGTCATCGGCTCAATGCTCAAGTCTGATGTCAACCAATAAACTTCTTGGCTAGCAATCTTAGAACGGATGATGAAACAGAAGTTTGAGTCCTCCTGAATAATTTCTTGAGTATAGTAAATTAGTTTGCCTAACTCAGAGGAAGTGTAAAATTCCTCAGGTTTCTGGGACTTGGAGCAATACTCACTATATACATTCAGTATGTCGTTCCGCAGCAAGTACTTCTTTTCTTGTTGGCGTAATTCACTAAGAAAGGAACGCAAATCACTTCTTTCTTCACTATCTAAGACTGCTTGAAGCAATTCAGACATGGCGACTCCACTAGATAACGATGTTTGCATTGTTGACTGTCAAGGCGAGACAAATAAGCCTCCACCTTTTGTTTGACACATATAAACACGAAATAACACAGATAAATTATATTTATCTGTGTACCTACAAGTATCAACTTTTCAGCAGGCACTTAAACCGTGTTCTTCTTTACTTAAAGTATCTATGACTCAGTATTTTTGACTCTAACTAAAGGAATACAATTTTTATTTCTTTTGATAGATGTTAATAAATAACTGCATGGTTCTATCTAGGGCACAATATCTCACGCCCTCAACTGCTTGAGCTAACCTTTACTATATCATTTATGTACGTGTATTTGATTATTCGCACACTGATAATGTCAAGATTTTGCTTTCAAGCTCTGTAAGGCTGGTAAATCAATACTTTTTTAAGTATTCTAGAGTGTTAATATTCATTTTCATCGTGGGTAGAGATGATCTATCCGGCAACTTTGAGCATTACTGATATTTTGGTACTTTGGGTAATCAGTAATTGGCTTGCTATTATCTATTTCCCTACCTTTGACACATACAAAATTTTATTGTTCCGCTTAAAGCTTAACTATTCAGTTAAACTTCAATGAACTAAAATCAATTTTTGTTCCAAGATAGACTAATCTTGATACACCCTAGTTATAATTTAAGCAAAAGTTGTTTAAATGGAGTCAATTTATATGGCTACCAATCCGGATAAGTTAACAGCTTCTGACCACAGTATAGGCAATATTCTTATTATCTCCTTACTTGCCTTCTGTGGACTGACTTTGATCATTCTTTTAGGCATTTTTTAAGAGTTAAATGTGTGTTCCAAAACTCCTGATGCTAAGATTCCCGATTTCTTATAGAAATCGGGAATCTTAATATAACGTGAGTTCGACAAACCTCTTAGAGGCCTTTTTATTAAGCTGATTAGACGGACACTATATGATAATCCGTCGAACTAACTTTAATATTAAAAGTTAATGCTCCAGAGAAGTCTGAGCAAAAGCTTAGTGCAATGGGCGCAGAGAGAAAGAGCACCTCACAGCTTTTATAAACCACTTTTTTGGAATAATTCATATTTAGCTATCAAACTTTCTACATTATCGGCGTTGCGTAGACACGTACTTCTGCAAATAAGCAAGCTGCACGTAAGCGTCCCGCAGGGAACGTAGAGAAGTGGCTTGTCGTAAGACATTGCACACCTAATTTTCATTTAGAAAGTAGATTTACTTATATACATCAAGCTTTTTATAAGTAAATCTGATGAATTATATTAGGTTTGCGACTCTTCCAAGTCCATACACTCGTAGATGGCAGATCCTTGCTAAAGTAATGGTTATAAATGTTCAGAACCACAACCCATTTTTTGTAAGAGTTATGGATCAGTCGGTATTAAATTGTGTAGGGCGAACGATGGGAATTGAACCCACGAATGGTGGTACCACAAACCACTGCCTTAACCACTTGGCTACGCTCGCCATTCAACAATTTGAATTATAGCAATAATTTGGCAAGCGATCAAGAGTTTTTCTTCAAGGAACGGATTTAGTTGATTTAGAGTCTCTGGAATCTAACAATTACAATGTATTTTACTTGGCAAACATGAAACCCTTAACGATCATTGCATATACTGGAGCAGCAGCAGGACTCGCCGCCTTGGGTGTGACAATGGCGAATACCAATCCCAGTCAGGTTGAGTATGAAGAATATGCAGTGCAACGGCTGACAGAATACTTAAAAACCGATGTATGCAAAAAAACCACCAATCTTATAGAAAACTTAATCCGCTTTAATTGTGATAAGTTGGTTGATTCGGCTAACCCGCAAATCCAAGAAATTATTGCCAGGACTACAGAAAGACAAAATTATATTATTTTTAGCATTTACCGTACAGATTTAACAATAAATTCTTGGCTACCTTCTTACAAATTTGAAACGGTGGGAGGTTTTGATCAATTTTATACTTACACTGCTGAAGAGCAATAAGGCAAGGAGCAGGGGGAGATGAGGGAGCAGGGGGAGCAGAAGCTTATAGTTATCTTGGATGTAGAAATTGAGTAATTTAATTTTTGAAGTTACCGATAAAAGTGATTAAGAATACTTCTATTTAGTGATTGATAATAGTTTCAATAATTACCAAAGTTACCAAAGTACCTACTACCACCAGCTTAATATTAAGTAAGATATGAGAATTAGTCACTGAGAGTTCAAACTTTGCCAATGTCATCTGCGTATCTGCTAGTATCTCACGGAAGTCGCGATCGCCGCCCAGAAATTGCTATGCAGCAACTAGCAAAGCTGGTATGTCACAAATTGTCAGAAAACCACAACACATTAAATAGCGAACATGAGGTTGGCATAGCTGCTTTGGAAATGAGTCCTCAGCCTTTACACGAGCAGATTCAAGAATTTGCCAAGAACGCTTTTGGTGATTGCAAACTATCTCAAAACGATAATCGTCTCAAAATTGTACCGCTATTTCTGCTGCCGGGAGTGCATGTCATGACAGATATTCCGGCCGAAGTAGCACTAGCACAACAGGCTCTCGGTCAGGATATCATAATTGAGTTGCAACCATACTTAGGTTCTCACGCCAATTTAGAGAAATTGCTGGCAAAGCAAATAGCTGCTATCAAAGCAGAAGCATGGATTCTCTTAGCTCATGGTAGCCGTCGCCCAGGTTCCAAAGAAACTGTGGAAGCTATGGCTGCGAGTTTGCCAGCCGTAGCTGCTTATTGGTCTGGGCCTCCTAGTTTAGAATCACGGGTGAAAGAGTTGGTAGCTGCTGGTTATAAAGAAATTGCAATTTTGCCATACTTTTTATTCACTGGTGGAATAACTGATGCGATCGCGGCCTCAATAGAGGAGCTAAAATTACAATTTTCTGCGGTGAATTTCCAATTGGCACAGCCACTGGGAGCAAGTGCAGAATTAGCCGAGCTAATTTGGGATTTAACAGATAGATAGATGAACCGCACAGAAAAACAGGAGAACAAGTATTTGGGAAAGGTTTATTTAGTAGGTGCGGGGCCAGGAGATCCAGGACTAATTACTCTGAAGGCTAAGGGTTTGTTGGAATGTGCAGATGTAGTTATCTATGATGCCTTGGTGAGTCCGGCAATTCTGGCAATGATTAATCCCCAAGCCGAGCAAATTAACGCTGGTAAGCGGAGGGGAAAACATTCACTGTTCCAGGAAGAAACAACTCAATTGCTGATTGAGAAAGCGCAGGATCATGCAATTGTGGTGCGGCTAAAGGGTGGCGATCCTTTTATTTTTGGTCGCGGTGGCGAAGAGATGGAAGAATTAGTCAACGCGGGAATATCAACGGAAGTTGTGCCCGGTATCACATCGGGAATTGCTGCGGCGGCCTATGCAGGTATTCCATTGACTCATCGGCTCTATAGTTCTTCAGTGACATTTGTTACTGGTCACGAGGCGGCTGGTAAGTATAAACCGAAAGTGGATTGGAATGCGATCGCTCACGGTTCCGAAACTATTGTAATTTATATGGGAATTCACAATCTGCCTTATATTCTGGAACAGTTAAGTGCAGCTGGGTTGAATTTAGAAACGCCCATTGCTTTGGTGCGCTGGGGTACGCGCCCAGAACAAGAAGAATTGATTGGTACTTTAGAGACAATTGTAGAGCAGGTAGAGCAAACTGGCTTTGGTGCGCCTGCGATCGCAGTCATTGGACAAGTAGTAAATATGCACAGTATTTTGTCTAGTTGTCGTCCAGTTTGATGGTTGGTGCGAACGTAAAATCCAGTGTATTTAAGTTTCTCGAATCCAAAATGCCAATCCTCCTCCCCGACCACGAGCTGCAATGAAATCTTCTGTAACTAAAAAGAAGGCAAAGAAGGGTAATTTAGCTATAGGCTGGTTGTAGAAATCTTCTGTTTGAACTTTACCAGAATGCATTGGTCTGTCATATACAACACGACCAAACAAACTAATAAGCATCTGGTTAAAGTCAAACGCCAATAAATTTTTCTTACCTAAATATTGCACTGGCCCTGTAAGTTTCAACAAAACTGGGCCAAATTCAACCTGATTACTAATTTCGCCCCTGTTTGAATCCTGTTCTAAAGTGGCATCAAAGGAAACATGGATTCTTATAAACTTGGGTACATACAAACCCTTGCCTAATACAATTCCCCCACGCTCTCTGACTTTTTTAGTGCCAGTAGCAAAGCAAAGTTGCCATTTACCTAGAAGAGACTCAAACGGATAAGTTAAGCGTTGCTGCTTGGCAGATTTTTCTGCTTCTAGCAACGCATTTACTAATATTTCAGCACTAGGACGTGTGCCTCTCTGGCCTCGATACCCAGCCGCAGCCTGGGATAGCACGGTCACAAAGTCAAATGTCGCTTTAGATGCCAAATTAGCTGTCATAATTTAACTATTTCTTTGCTTTTCTGATAGATTGTAACGTTATGGGGAGTAGGGAGTGGAGAATCGGGAAGAGATATTTTCATAGTTGCTTGTCAGATTTTTCGGGATAAAGTCTCTTCCGTAAGGTAGAATAATTCTCTTTCATTAGGTATAGCTGGCTTTTGATTAGGGTTACGACGGGCTGTGCTAACGGCCCAAGCCACCGCTACCTCACCTACGATACAGTGCATCCAAAGCTTTGGCTCTTGTTAATGACCAAATTCTGTAACAATGGTTAACAATCTGACAATTCAGGTCATGTGGAAAAGTTAACACGCAACCTAACCCCTCAGCCCCAACCCTTGTAGCGAATGGGGAGAATTCAAAGCCTCTCGATAACAGGAGAGACGAATGGAAGTGAGGTTTTCCAAATGTCATGAAAAGTCAGGGTTAACAATAAGCCGGAATACTAATCTAAGCTACTCATGAGCCAGAGTTATCAAAACAGCCCTTTGCCACGCAAACCCGTTCAATCATATTTCCATTGGTTATACGCTTTCTGGAAATTCTCTCGCCCTCACACGATTATTGGTACAAGTCTGAGTGTGTTGGGTTTATATTTTATTGCCATTGCTGTTTCCTCAACTGGATTTTCTGGTATTCCACTGAGTCGGGTTTTGGGCGCATGGATTGCTTGTCTGTGTGGCAATGTCTACATTGTGGGGCTGAATCAATTAGAAGATATTGATATTGATAAGATTAATAAGCCTCATTTACCGTTGGCATCAGGTGAGTTTTCCCGACAGACGGGGCAATTTATTGTCGCTTTTACTGGGATTTTGGCGCTAGTTGTGGCGTGGCTAACTGGGCCATTCTTATTTGGCATGGTAGCAATTAGTTTAGCCATTGGTACTGCTTATTCTTTACCGCCAATTCGCTTAAAACAGTTTCCATTTTGGGCAGCGCTGTGTATTTTTTCGGTGCGCGGCACAATTGTTAATTTAGGGTTGTATTTGCACTATAGCTGGGTGCTGAAACAAAGCCAAGGAATTCCGCCTGTGGTGTGGGTGCTGACGTTATTTATCTTGGTGTTTACCTTTGCGATCGCTATATTTAAAGATATACCAGATATGGAAGGCGATCGCCTCTATAATATCTCTACTTTCACTATCAAACTCGGTTCGCAAGCTGTGTTTAATCTAGCCCTTTGGGTGATAACTGTCTGCTATCTGGGGATAATTTTGGTTGGCGTGCTACGTGTGGCCTCAGTTAACCCCATATTTGTGGTAATTACTCATTTGGCACTGCTAGTCTGGATGTGGTTGCGGAGTTTGGCAGTAGACTTACAAGATAAAAGTGCGATCGCTCAATTCTACCAATTTATCTGGAAACTCTTTTTTATCGAATATCTGATTTTTCCTATCGCCTGCCTTTTGGCTTAGACAATGCTAGAAACCTTTCCCACTACTTCTATTATCGCTGCTCTTGTAGTTGTTCTCAGTCTGTCAATTCTTGGCTATTTCGCTTGGAAAACTTTGATTACCTCAAACTTGTTTCAAAAAGGAATCAATCTTGCTCAAGCAAAAGATTACCAAGGTGCAGAAGCTGCGTTTCGCAAAGTGATTTCCCTTAACTCTACTAATGATGTGGTGCGTTTGTTTTTGGGAGATGTTTTAAACCAACAAGGCCAAGTAGAGGAAGCAACAGAATTATTCCGGGAAGTGATTCGCCGCAGTCCGAAAAACCCTGATGCTTATTTGCGTCTGGCAAATATTCTAATGCAGCAAGAACGAGAAGAAGAAGCCAAAACTAATCTGATACAAGCTAAAGATTTATTGCAAAAACAACGCCAACCTGAAAAAGCTAAAAAAATAACTCAACTGTTAGATAAAATGAGTGCTAAGTCAATTCCATCTTAAGTTAATTCAGAATTGCGGAGATTAAATCTTCCTGTTCCGTCTCCTAATTTTTACCATTATCCCCATGATGGTGAGAATGGGTTTTGGTTTGGAATTTACCAGTGTCTGCCGCAATTATATCTACAATTTTCGCAAGTTTGACCACTCGCTCTATCGCCCTTAAAACTAAAATCTGATGCGCTATAAGCTCTATATCCACAATGAATTTATTTAGGGTTTAGAGGAGAAAATTGTGGAAATTTTAAAAACTTGTCTTTTTGCAAAACATCCACACTAACAGTTTTTTTTGTTTGTAAAGACATATTATATTTCCTTAAGCAGTAAAGGAACTAGACCACTGCATCATTAATATTTTAGTACTAAAATAGTATAGCGATTCTCATTTGACTGGGTACTGGTTAGGTAGCAAAGTAGTGCACTCCTACGAGGATATATATTCATCTGTGGTTAATTATTTTTTCTGTACCGTTATCTGTGCAGTAACTGCTATATCAGGTGAGGACAAGAAAGATCACAAATGGCAATTCAATAGCCAAGCCGCCTTTGGTTAGCTCTTAATACCGATGTGCGAACAACTTGGGCTAATTAAAAAAATAAATTTAGTAGTAGATTTTATAGATTCAAAAAACCAAGTGTTTATGTCAGATATAATATCAGAATTATGGACTAATTTTTTTACATCAGGATCATTTATTCCACATGGTCACTGCTATCTATGGCAAACTAATTTAGTTTGGTTACACATATTATCTGATGCGTTCATTGCTCTAGCTTATTACTCGATTCCAGCTACACTCTTCTACTTTGTCCGCAAGCGGCAGGATTTGCCCTTTGATTGGATTTTTCTACTGTTTAGTGCATTTATCGTAGCTTGCGGCACTACTCATTTAATAGAGATTTGGACACTTTGGCATCCAACCTATTGGGTATCGGGGTTTGTCAAAGCAGTAACTGCAATAATATCTGTAGTTACGGCACTAGAACTTATACCTCTAGTTCCACAAGCACTAGCACTTCCTAGCCCTGCTCAATTAGAACAAGCAAATCAAGAACTTCAAACACAAATAGCCGAACGCTTACGGGTAGAGAAGGAACTACGAAAATACCAGAATCATCTGGAAGAAATGGTTGCTGTTCGCACCAATGAAATTACCAAGACCAACGAGCAATTACAACAAGAAATCCTTGAGCGTCAACGCATTTTAGAAATTCTCCGACAAAGCGAAGAACGCTATCGTTACCTAGCTGAGGCAATTCCTCAACTTGTATGGACAACCAATCCTAACGGTGAATGTGATTTTTTTAATCAAAATTGGTGCGAATACACTGGGCTAACATTAGAGCAGTCCTTGGGTTCTGGTTGGTTGGCTGCATTGCATCCAGATGATATCCAAAGTGCTGATGAAGTTTGGTCTAATGCTGTAAAAAATAGCACTATATATAACAATGAATATCGCTTTAAACGGGCTTCTGATGGCTCTTATCGTTGGCAGCTAGCGCGAGGTTTACCACTCAAAGATGAACAAGGGATTGTAGTGAAGTGGTTTGGAACATGTACAGATATCCACGAGCAAAAACAAATACTTGAAGAACGGGCGCACCTGCTGGAATTAGAACAAGTTGCACGAGCTAAAGCAGAAACAGCCAATCGAATTAAGGATGAATTTTTAGCCGTCCTTTCTCACGAACTACGCACTCCACTAAACGCAATACTCGGCTGGTCAAAGTTGTTGCAAATGGGCAGGTTAGACCAAGCAAAAACATCTGAAGCACTAGCCACAATTGAGCGGAATGCTACCTTACAGGTTCAACTCATCGAAGACTTGCTGGATATCTCTAGAATTTTACAGGGCAAACTGACGCTGAATATTACGAAGATTAACCTAGAGTCTACGGTATTGTCTGCACTACAGACAATGCGTTTAGCGGCAGAAACAAAGTTGATTGAGGTAAGTACAGTATTTGAAGCCCATGTGGGGCAAGTTATGGGCGACTCGACTCGTTTGCAGCAAGTTGTCTGGAATCTCCTTTCTAACGCTGTCAAGTTTACACCAAAGGGAGGAAAGATAGAAGTACGGCTAAAGCAAGCTGATGGCTATGCCCAAATCATAGTTAGCGATACAGGTAAGGGAATTAGCGCTGAGTTTTTGCCATTTGTGTTTGATTACTTTCGCCAAGCAGATAGCACCACTACGAGAAATTTTGGTGGATTAGGACTGGGATTGGCAATTGTGCGTAATATCATAGAGATACATGGTGGCCTTGTCAAAGCAAATAGCCACGGTGAAGGCAAAGGGGCAATATTTACTGTTAGCTTGCCACTTTTGCAAGATGAAAGTCCAAGTCTAACGGATGAACAAAACTACGTTCCATTATTAACTCCTCACTCCTTACCTCTCACTGGCGTTCGAGTTTTAGTTGTCGATGATGATGCTGATTCACGAGATTTTGCTGCTTTTGTATTAGAGCAAGATGGGGCTTTTGTTATCGCGGTATCTTCAGCATTTGAAGCATTACAAGCTTTAGCACAGGTAAAGCCAGATGTGTTGGTCAGCGATATTAGTATGCCCGATATGGATGGCTATATGTTAATACATCAAGTGAGAACTTGGACACCAGAGCGAGGTGGACAAATTCCAGCAATTGCCTTGACGGCTTTTGCTAGAAACGATGACCAGCAAGAAGCGCTAAATGCCGGGTTTCAGATGCATTTGCCCAAGCCTTTTAACCCAGAAGAATTAATTGCAGCCATTGCTAAACTTGTCAAAACAAAAGTGTAAGCGATTAGTTAAAAAACGACTTTTTAATTCTAATAAAGCCTCAACTATTGTGTACAAATGGACACTTGTATGAGAGTAGACTTGTATCAAGTTAGGTTAATCACTTATAATTCCTGCTAGACTCCGCTGAAGTCCACTCAAGTGGACTTCAGCTATGAGGCTCGGAATTTATTCAGAGGCGAGATAGAAACGCAGTGGAAAATTTATTAATAAAGATAGATATGGCTGCGGCAAGACTTGTGTGAGGAGGGTCTGGGGTGTTTTTATGATGGCAATTAGCTGCACTCGATATTACATGTAAATCAAGCAGATAAGGTAATAAAAATGCTGAAAAACAAGAATCTACTGGTAGCAGCTATTATCTGCTTGTGTTTGAGTAATGGAAATACTGCCTTTGGTAAAGATGTTGGCGTTGTTTTATCAAAAATTCCAGGCTCAAATCAGTCCGCAGTTCCTCAAAACAAAAACGCAGTTGCTAACTTTGAGCAAGGAACCAATCTCTACAAACAAGGAGATTTCAAAGGAGCAGAGGCGGCTTTTCGCAAAGCAATTGAACTGGAACCGAACTTTGCACAAGCTTATATTGCTTTGGCAAATACTCTCGACGATCAAGGTAAACCACAAGAAGCGATCGCACATTACAAAAAAGCCATCAGCCTCGATCCTAAAGACTCTAGAGCATACTTTAATTTGGGTTTGACTTTAGCAAGGCTCAATCAGTTAGAACCTGCGATCGCCCAATATAAGAAAGCTATCAGCCTTGAACCCAAGTATGCAGACGCTCACTATAACTTAGGAAATGCTTTGTACGCTCAAGGCAAGCTAACAGAAGCAGTCACCGAATATACAGCAGCTATTCGCCTCAAACCCAATTATGCCCCAACTTACACGCGTCTGGGAAATGCTCTGTACGATCAAGGTAAGCTAGAACAAGCAGTTACTCAGTACAAAAAATCCATTAGCTTTGATCCCAAGTATGCAGACGCTCACTATTACTTAGGGAACGCCTTGTATGCTCAAGGAAAGCCAGCAGAAGCAATCGCCGAATATACAGCAGCCATTCGTCTCGATCCAAAAAATCCCGCAGGTTATAATGCCCTGGGAAATACTCTGTACGCTCAAGGCAAACTAGAAGAAGCGATCGCCCAGTATAAACAAGCCATTAGCTTGGCTCCTAACTATGCAGACGCTCACTATAATCTAGCAAGCGCTTTTTACGCTCAAGGCAAGCTAGCAGAAGCAATCGCCGACTATACCGAAGCGATTCGCCTTGATCCAAAACATGCACAAGCTTACACAGGCTTGGGAAATGCGATGGATGATCAAGGGAAACCGCAAGAAGCGATCGCACATTACAAAAAAGCCATTAGCCTTGTACCCAACGATGCATTCACTTACTATAATTTGGGAATCACTTTAGGAAGAGAACAACAGCTAGAAGAAGCGATCGTTAATCTCAAAAAAGCCAGAGAGTTATTCCAAGCTGAGGAAAACAAGGAAATGGTTGAGCAAGTTAATCAGCTAATCCAAAAAATTAATACCCGAACTAATTGACTAAAGGACAAGGGGACAAGGGGACAAGGGGAATAACTCTTGACCGAAGAGGCAGAGGGGCAGGGGGCAGGGAGCAGGGGGAGCAATAGAAAGTCCCGTTCGCGCAGCGTCTCCAGGAGTTGCCGTGAAGCGGAGCGGAACATGGGTATCAAGCCCCGCCCTTCCAGGGCGTTCTCGATTGGTCGGAGTACAATCCTCCCCCCTGCTCCCTGCTCCCCGCTCCCCTGCCTCTTCTGACTAATGACTAATGACTAATAACTAATGACTCAAGAAAAAGGTAAAGTCTACCTCGTAGGTGCTGGGCCTGGAGATGTGGCATACCTGACGGTAAAAGCTTACAATCTCTTAGCTGCTGCTCAAGTTTTAATCTACGATGCCCTGGTAGATGCTCAATTATTGCAGTGCGTACCACCTGATTGCTTGCAATTGGATGTCGGAAAACGCGGTGGTAAACCCAGTACAACCCAAGCAGAGATTAACAAGTTACTGGTAAAGTATTGCCAGCAAGGAAAACAAGTTGTACGGCTAAAATCAGGCGATCCGTTAATTTTTGGGCGTTGTACTTCCGAAATTGAAGCGCTCAAAGCATCTGGTTGTGATTTTGAACTAGTACCAGGAATTTCCTCAGCCCTTGCAGCACCGTTGTTGGCAGGAATTCCCCTCACAGATCCGGTGTTGAGTCGCACTTTTGCAGTGCTTACAGCTCATGAACCAGAGGTTTTAGACTGGGAAGCACTGTCACGGCTAGAGACATTGGTAATTTTGATGGGAGGGCAACATCTGCCAGAGATTGTACATCAACTGGTGCGACACGGGCGATCGCACTTAACACCCATTGCCATCATCCGTTGGGCAGGAACTCCTCGCCAACAAATTTGGATAGGGCAACTGGGCAATATTCTAGAACAAACCACCGAATTATCCATTTCTCCGGCGGTAATTGTTATTGGCGAAGTTGTTGGGCTACGCAAGTACTTACAACCTGAGAAAATAGATTGTCAGGATTCAACTACAGCCCAAACTTCTAGCCCCCCTGTTATGTTAAGCAACCTCTTTGCCTCTCCCCAACCTCTCACTGGCAAAACAATCTTGGTGACACGTTCCGTTGGACAAGCGGGTACATTTAGCGATCGCCTCATTGCATTAGGCGCAACAGTCATCGAAATGCCTACCTTAGAGATCGGCCCGCCCTCCAGTTGGGAAGCTTTGGATGATGCGATCGCTCATTTATCTGACTTCGACTGGTTAATTCTCACTTCTACCAATGCCATAGATTACTTTTTTGAAAGGCTAATTGCCCAAGGTAAAGATACCCGTGCCTTAGCTGGTATCAAAATTGCCGTCGTTGGCGAGAAAACAGCCCATTGTCTCAAACAACACTCTCTCCAAGCAGATTTTATTCCCCCCAACTTTGTTGCCGATTCTTTAGTAGAAAATTTCCCAGAGGATCTGGATGGTAAAAAGGTATTATTTCCCAGAGTTGAAAGCGGAGGAAGAGAAGTTTTGGTTAAGGAATTAACTCTCAAGGGAGCAAAGGTGATAGAAGTTGCCGCATATCAATCTTGTTGTCCTAGTGGTATCCCACCTGAGGCAAAGTTAGCTCTCCAAAATCGCAAGATAGATGTGATTACTTTTGCCAGTTCTAAAACTGTGCAATTTTTCTGTCAACTTACTAACAACATATTTTCCAGCAACTCTGATGTTAGTCAATTTTTAGAGAGTGTTTGTATTGCTTCAATCGGGCCTCAAACCTCTAAAACTTGTCATTTTTTATTCGGGCATGTGGATGTAGAAGCTGAAGAATATACTTTAGATGGTTTAACTCAAGCATTGATAACATGGGCGACAAATTGTTAGTATCAAGCACCCAATGACAAATGACAAATGACAAAACGTATAATCGGCTTAACTGGAGGTATTGCCACAGGCAAAACCACTGTCACCAATTATTTAGCTAGCGCTTATAAGCTACCGATTCTGGATGCAGATATTTTTGCTAGAGAGGCAGTATCTTTAGGTTCGCCTATTCTTGGTGCGATCGCTCAACGTTACGGCGAACAAATTTTACTACCAGATGGCAGCCTCAACCGCCAAAAACTAGGCGAAATTATCTTTAACCGTCAAGATGAACGCAACTGGATAGATAATTTGATTCATCCTAATGTGCGCGATCGCTTCCTCAAAGCAATTGCCCAGTCCTCCTCAGAAACACTGGTGTTAGTAGTGCCTCTATTATTTGAAGCGGGAATGACTGATTTGGTTACAGAAATATGGGTAGTGCGTTGTTCCCAAGAGCAACAATTACAAAGATTGATACAACGAAACCAGTTAAATAGAGAACAGGCACGAGCCAGGATCAATAGCCAATTATCTCTCGAAGAAAAAGTGGCTCATGCAGATGTCGTTTTAGATAACTCTTCTACCCTAGAAGTACTACTGAAGCAAGTAGATGTCGCTCTAAAAACCACAAGTATGGACTAAATTAGATTTATCTTAAAAAATATACATAAACAACATTCTATAGACATAAAAGGTTGATAAATTGAATATTATCTAGTTAAGTAAAAAATACTTATATATGACCCCATCTTGTTAAATAATTCGGTGATTTTACAGTTGAAGCTGCGGATGATGGTAATGTAAATTTAAATTGTTATTGTACAAAGTACATCATTTGGTAAAAATTAAAAATTAATAAATAAAAATTAAAATTTAACAAAAATTAATTGTAAATTATTGAGCTTATTTTAAAATTATTTTAGAAGTAGCTTTTCAAAAAACTACTTGTAATTTATTTTTTGCTACTGATGGGTGCAGACATTTAATTAAAGATTGAGTGATACATTGCTTTTACTAGCTGTCAATTCGGTTGATTCCTAACTAGATTGTCCACCTGTTCGATTCTGGATTGGTGATTGAAAGGAATTGAGATTTACTTAGAGTCCAGAACTCTTCGTTATAGATTTCTTCTTTGGGAGAACTCACTTATGTCTTTGATCAGGACAGGTATGAACTTAAGTTTTAGTTTTTTAAGTAAGTTAGCCCTAGTTAGCTTTCCAGCAAACGAATTAAAACAAAAGAATAAAATACATGATTATAGCCAACTAGTTTGGGGAAGCGACTATGTATTTGAGCGCCTCAATGAAGGAATGATAGGGTATATGACTGGGATCGGCAGAAATATTAAACCCTGCGATCATATTATTTTACGAGAAGGTTGTGAATCTTATCAATATCAAGTTGAGGAAGTTGATTATTACTCAGATCCATCTGATATGTGGATAGCTTTACTCAGGCAAGTACCGATTGACTAAATATTAAAGTCAACCAGTAAAGTCAACCAGCTGCTTCAATTCCAGAGGTGGAGATTCTCGTTATCTTCCTAAAGAATAAAATAAATAATCTATCTATTTTAAATTTATCAAAAAGTGAGCTATTAAAGTATTCCTTTCATAGGATAGCAAGTAAAGATGCAAAAGATTTGGGTTATCTTTATCAAGATGCATCACTGAACCATCAACTGCTAAATGGTGATGATCTATCCACCGGTCTTGTGAATCTAGTAAAACACTGAAGTAGGGACTAACATCTGGATGATTTTTCGTTAATTCATCGTAGCTTTGATAAAAAGGAGGTATCCCAATTCCCATCGGCATATATAAGCCTTTAGGATACTCTTCTACAGGCAATTGGGGAAGCGTTTTCAGATTAATGCCACTAATGAATAATCTATTTTTTTCACCAGTCTTGGTATCTGTGAATCCTAGCTCAATTTCCTGTAAATTTTGTTCAACGCCAATCGGTTTAATATTCCTTAAAATGGCTTTGTCAAATTTGCCTATTCTCCAATATTGATTTCCCCAAGGCTTATTTTGATCGTAAAATCCTGGTGGTCGAAAACTGGCAAATTTAATTTCATTTTTAGCGTCGTAAAAATCTTTCCATTTTGTGATATTTGACGCTAGCGTAGTTCTAACTTTTCTACTTTGTTCTCCTGATACAATTATTCTTTCATCAAGGGGAAACTGCGTAACAACTTCTTTTTGATCAATTACATTTCTCAGAAGATTAGTCTTTACTATTGTGCCACTGGGATCTTGCCAGTGTTCTAACTTCCACCAATGCTGCCAATAAGAAATCTTATTAATATTTTCAAAAATATTTTTGTAATGTCCCATTGGAAAGGTAAACCAACTTTGATAATAAAGAGATTTATTACCATCCTCTTTCGTGAAAAGTAAAATTTCCCAAAATCCTGCATTTAAGCAATTATTAGCTAAAGCAACCTCTACGAGGTTTTGCTTTTCAAAACCGTCTCCTCCGACAATTTCTATATTTTTTGAATTAGCAGGAAAACTAACCTGTTGTCTGTTCCACTCACGGTCTGTAAAAGCGATTATTTCTAAACCTTGATCTTTTTTAACCCATTCGGGTGCTTTAGGGACTAATAGCTCTAAATCAACATTTTTTATAACTATTTGTGCCGTTCTGTTATCTGTTGGCTCAAGCACAAAATCGAAATGTGTATCATCTTTCTTAATAATTGTTAATTTTCTATTAGAATATCTTTGAAAATTTTTGCCTAAGGGCGCGGGATTGACTGGATAATCGACATTAGATAATTCTTGTAGCTTGACACTCATCTTATTATCAAACTTATATCTGGATTTAAACCAGAAACCACCCAGTCCCAGTAAACCAAGGCATAGAATAAGGGTACTAAATAAAATCTGTTTCTTAGTGACTCTGAAATTAGCTTTGCCAAATCGGGAAATGCCTGCAATTATTTCCTTCGCAGAAGTATTTTTCATTGGACAAATTGCTTTTTTATGATAATGCTGATTAACAGCATACCTTTCTGTGAAACTGATTCCTCATTTCTATTGGCAAAGGTCACATTAATAAACAATTGTCTGGAATTAGAGAGTTTAATACCCATTTCCTGCGGATGCGGAACGTTAGCTACGTCTCTCTTAGAAAATTGCTCCTCTTGGGGAAAACATAGAGGAGCAATTTTTCATTACACTTAGCTTAAGTTTCGGTTAGAATATCCAACCCTTTACGATTGAGCATTAACCAAGGAACGACTTTATCAAACTGATTTGGTAAAGTCATTAGTTAACGATTAAAGTGCTTGTAGTTTCTTTAACAACTTCATCTTTTTTAGGAGTTACTAGAAGATGCACAACATGCACTGAACAAGGAGCATGGTGAAGAACGTAGTTACTCACACTACCGAGAAATAATTCTGCTAACCCAGAACGACCCCGACGACCCATAACAATTAGGTCAGCGCCATAACTATGAGCTAAATCACAAATGATGCGGCCAGGATTACCAATGTTTTGTGTAAATTCCGTAGTTACACCTGCTGTGTTAGCTTGGGCACAGAAAGATTGCAACATTTTAATTCCTTCATTTTTAAAGGCATCCCACTGCTTTTGATATAACTCGAAGCTTTGACTGCTCAATCCCGGATAGTAGTCAAAATTAGACAGCATAGGTAGGTAAGGACTACCCTCTTCTTCGGGAGATAGGACATGCACTAGCATTAAGCTAGCTTGTGTTAACTTTGCTAAATCCAACGCTTCCTCAAAAACTTGTTGCCCTATTTCCGAGCGTTCTAATGCAGCTAGAATCTTTTTAAACATCATAATAGACCTCCGATTTCATTGGTAATTGGTCTTTACGGTTTCGGGTTTCCAGATGCTGGATTGTCAAAGATGACTAATCCCTATACTATGTTTAGCGACTTGTGAATTTTAAATTTCTTAAAGGTTTTCGCCCTATATTTATATTTATAGCAAAACAATTTGAGGAACTTGTGAAGAAAGCAAGCGTTTATCTTTGTTTATCAGGGAGCATCCCGTTTTGGGAGAAACATCTTTGGGTCCTCAGCCTAACTCCCTTTTTCAAAGTTGGGAGAGGGACTTTGACGCTGGCTTACCCTGCTGGAAAACTTGCCAGAAAGAGCTAGGGAATGAGGACGAATACGTGCTCTTAATCAATTCGCTATACTACTTTGCGATCGCACCTCTAATTCCTCAAGTGCGATCGCAACACAATTGCAGATACAATCATCAGTCTGTTGGAACGCTTAGAGTTAAAACTTTTATCACTTTGTCTGGTTCAGTGTCTTCCAGTTCCAAAAACTCATGTAATTCTTCTATAGCGAGTGAAGGATAGTAAATATTAGGTTCGATTTTATAGACTGACAAAAAAGATGCGATCGCTTCTTTAAGTTGCTTGATTGCTGATTCTTGATTTAACCCTTGTCCTACCAGTCCATTTTCTAAGCATAAAGCAACCCAATAACCCGCACTCTGGGAGCATCTCACCTTTGCAAAAATATCAGGTAGTAAGCTGACCATTGAGATAAGCAGATCGAAGTTGTAGCATCCGAGGTACGTTTTCTAATTTCCACTGTGCGCCGGAAATTTTTAAACGTTTACCAATCTGTTTCACAGCTGATTCCACAGCGCCAGAACCAATAGAACATAAACCTTCAGTAGAAAAATACTCGTAGTTAACTATTCGTCCTGAATGCTTTTTAAGATAGCTGATAAAATTTTGTGCAGGCTTTTTTTTCAAATCAACAAATAGTGCGATCGCTAAATCTAGCTGACC
>NZ_WBKL01000016.1:0-15671 GCF_015714705.1 Nostoc sp. NZL
TGCTGTGTGTAGCAATTGCCGATTCTGTGGAAACAGCGATCGCTTTATCTAGCGTAATTGCGGGTTCTGTTGGGGCACTAGTTTCCAAGTTCCCTTCATTCGGCACAACAATGGTAACGGGGTTGCTGTGTGTAGCAATTGCCGATTCTGTGGAAACAGCGATCGCTTTATCTAGTTTAATTGCGGGTTCTGTTGGGGCACTAGCTTCCAAATTCCCTTCATCTAGCACAACAATGGTAACAGGGCTGCTGTGTGTAGCAATTGCCGATTCTGTGGAAACAGCGATCGCTTTATCTAGCGTAATTGCGGGTTCTGTTGGGGCACTAGTTTCCAAGTTCCCTTCATTCGGCACAACAATGGTAACGGGGTTGCTGTGTGTAGCAATTGCCGATTCTGTGGAAACAGCGATCGCTTTATCTAGTTTAATTGCGGGTTCTGTTGGGGCACTAGCTTCCAAATTCCCTTCATCTAGCACAACAATGGTAACAGGGCTGCTGTGTGTAGTAATTGCTTGTTCTGCTAGGGTAGTACATTCCAAGTTTTCAGAAACAGTATCTGAGTGAGCAGGTGAATTTGACTCTACATTCTCCCCTTGCTCTTCCTCTACTTCCTGGCACAATACTTGTAGTTGGACACTGTATTGCCAAGATTTACCGAGCAGATCCGACATTAAATCGCCGGTACAGCGCAACTCCCAAACTCCCGGCTCGAAGTATGTAAAGGGAATGACCGCCATTAAGCCTTCTGAATTAGTGCGACGCGATCGCTTGAAAATTTTCCACCTTGGTTGAACTTGCTGGGTTGAAGAGTGAGTTACCCGCACTTCAACGTCTGTATTAGGAAGGTTAGAACGAGCCAAAACTCTATACTGTCCTTCCAAAAGTTCCAAATTTGGCGATTCTAGGATATGCCACGAGCGAGCGCCTTGTTTCTGTATCAGAAATTGCCAGTGTTCCATTGTGAGTGATGCCCAGACCGACGAGCCGCTGAGTAATATTGTGTATTAACTTGCTTGCAAGTTTACTCCAGTATTTTGTAAATGCATCCCTTAAATGGCTATCTAGTTAACTCAGTTTTACTTACTTGACTTTTGGCACTTTAACTAGCCGCATCAAGGAAATGTCAATAGATCACTGTGTTACTTGTGCATAAAGCTTTTGTTGTTTCCCGAATATTAAGTTTGATCCTCTCCAGTGCTAAATTAACAGGGATGGAATAAATACTGTTAGCTGTCACTGCTCAACTATTTTTGTATTATTTTTTACTAAAATGTCTATTTGCAATAGACACAACATACAATAAATTAAGATTCACTTGACAATTTTTATTAAATTGTGATTGCCCACATTTTTGCTAAAAAGAGGGAGGTAGGATGTGGCTCTTAAGTGTCCTCTGCGATCGCCTACGGCGGGCGTAAAACGCCATCGCAAATCACAACACTTAACCGCGTAGCACGCGCCCAACCTACCTGAAGCGGTTCTTTGAACTGCTACAAAGCTTATCCTCACCTGAGTGACATGTGGGTGACAATGAGGATTTACAGGAGGGATTTCGATGCTAGTCATTTTAATGGACGAGCAAATCCTTGCCCCTGAGCAAGTTTGCCAGTCTTGTTTACTCGCTGATAGGAGTGGTCAACCCCGGTGGCGTGGGGGTCAACTGCGCTGTGGTCAAGCCATTCGCAAACTTACTCAACAGCAGCCAGACCAGTATGAGTGTATGATGGGTTTTCGCATCGCCCATATAGAATAGTTGAATTTGCCAGCAAGACCAAGCAACTGCGTTATCCTAAGCTCAAGTAACTATAGAAATTTAACCACAGGAGAACGCATAATGTCTTGGCGCGGGTCTACAACAGTTTCAGATCGGATTTTTGCTTGCTTGCCCTATTTGCTACCGATGGTTGAGGCAGTAACTTTTGGCCTTTTTCTATTACAGCAGTTTCCTCCCCTAGCAATCGTTTTTGCACCGATTCTGATTTTATGGTCATTTTACAGAAGTGTGCGCTATGCAGGAGTGATTATTTTCTTTGCCTTATTCCTATTGGTGGTAAGAAATGAAAAAATCAGTCACTTCATTCGTTTCAACACCATGCAGGCAATCCTTTTGGACATCATTATCTTTTTGTTTGGCATCCTGACTGATGTTGTTGGACTAGTTCCCTCTGGTGGTTTTGCAATCCAAACCTTATCCACAACCATTTTTCTAGGCATAGTGGTAGCAGTTGCATATTCAGTCATCCAGTCATTGAGCGGGCGTTATGCAGAAATTCCGGCGATTTCTGATGCCGTGTATATGCAGGTACGCTAGTAACTAACACCCTATCCCCTGTACCAAAATACAGCGTACAAGTACGCTATTAGTTAACGGGCGACTACGGTGTTTTCCAGGCGACCAATACCTTCAATTTCTACGCGGACGCGATCGCCTGGATGCAATGGACTTACACCCTCCGGTGTACCTGTAAGCACCAAATCACCGGGTAGTAGCGTCATAATCTGACTGATATAGGAAACTAGAACATCTGGGGAAAACACCATCTGATCGATACAGGCAGATTGGACTGGATTAGTGTCATCATTCACAAAAGTCTGCAATCTCGCTCCTGGATTTAATTCCCGCACAATCCAAGGGCCCAAGGGACAGAAAGTATCAAAACCTTTGGCTCGCGTCCATTGACCATCCCGTTTTTGTAAATCTCGCGCTGTTACGTCATTGGCAATGGTGTAGCCCCAAATTTTTGTTTGGGCTACCTCTGGTGTACATTCAAAGGCGTAATCGCCAATCACTAATGCTAACTCTCCTTCATAGTCAACTCTTTGCGACTGGGGAGGATACTTAATTTCCCTCTCAGATGGAATGATCGATGTGGGTGGCTTGAGAAAGATTAGTGGCTCAGAAGGGACTGGAGTTCCCATTTCGGCTGCATGGTCTGCATAATTCTTACCCACCGCCACAATTTTTGAGGGAGCGCAAGGAGCCAGAATTTGGTAATCTTCTGGTGTCAAAGTTAAATCAGTGGGTTGTCCTTGTAACCAGGGCGGAGCATCTAGCACCTGCACATTGAGGGATAGTTGTAGTAACCCATAGTAAATCTGTCCTTCTTGATTTTGAATTCGCACATAGCGCTGCGCCATAACCTTGATGAATATCCTTTTATCTGCTTTTTTGTTGCTGTGAGCGGGTAGCAATCCTCAGTTAGCTTTTTAGCGAGCCGATTGAGCCTTCAGCCTGAAAGCGATCGCTATAGATACCCTTAGGACAAGATACCCGTTGGCGAAGCTGATAGCTTGAGCAATTTGCTAGCGATCGCCAAAAGCTGGATTCTTACTCGCTAAAAAAATCTGGAGGTCGGGAGCCGACCTAGTTTTCATTAGGGACATCTAAAAAATCCAAACTTTGGCGGATTAGCAATGATTCAAATTGAAAACTGGTAAGATTATAGTTCCTTGTTGCTTCAGATGTTGATTAATACTGAAATTTTGAATTAAAATTAGGTATCAATTAATATCAGCAGCCACGTTTGTCCATGAGGAGACTGAAAAATATGACTACAAGTTACGAAACAATGTACATTCTCCGTCCTGACCTGGGAGACGAACAGGCAGAGCAAGCAATAACTAAATATCAGAATTTGCTTCGCGAACAAGGCGCTGAGGATATCCAAATTCAAAATCGTGGTAAGCGTCGTCTGGCTTATGAAATCAAAAAACACCGCGATGGCATCTACATCCAATTAAACTACACTGCGCCTGCAACTGCGATCGCCCCCTTTGAACGCGCCATGCGCTTGAGTGAAGAAGTGATTCGCTATTTGACAGTTAAGCAGGAAATTGAAGAGGAAAAACCCCCTAAAGAAGAAAAAGAAAAACCCACTAAAGTAACAGCAACGGTCTAATGATCAGGCAATAGGGGATAGGGAAGTGTTTTCCTAGTACCCAATGCCCCATGCTCAATGCCCAATCCCATTCAATAAAATTTTGTTTTTTTCTTTTTTCGTGACTTGCTTGGGAATGCTAAATTAACAAATACTTGCCAAAGGTAGTACTCCCGCAGTTATACCTAAGAGTGGACAAGATTCTGAATGGGAGCTGTAAGCTACTGTGAGCCAATCTGATACACCCAATATTCAAGTTCTTTCTACGGAAGTATCGCAGCTACGCCAAGAGTTGCAACTTCGTGATCAATTAGTGCAACAGCTATCTCAAGAACTCTTCCGGCTGGTAAAGGGTAACACTAGTTTTATACCCCAACAGCCGGATCTTGAGCGCGATCTGACCCAGTTACAGGCTTTGCAAGAACAACTCCAAGCTGTGGAGCAGCAGGTAGCGTTTTACCAAGAGCAAATTACAACTCGTGACTCCGAAATTTATCAATTGCGACAGTCAGTCCAAGAACTCACCGATCGCACTCGGATGTTGGAGCAAGTAGTACAAGAGTTGCCTCAAATTTACCGTCGGAAGTTTGAGGAGCGGATGACGCCAGTGAGAGAAAAGGTAGCAATGCTACAACGGGAAAATCGCCAACTACAAGCAGAACTGCAAAGTGTGAGTTACCGTTTAGCACTCAAAACTCGCAATGCTAGTCACAGCTGCATTGATTTGCCAAATTTTCCCCGTCCAGCATCTGAAGAAACTAACATTTCGACTCCCCAGAATGCCTAATTTTATCATTATGGTGGAATCAAAGAGGTAAGAAATTGGCGCGGCAAAGGCTCTTGCAGCCATTCGACTAGTACACCAAGGCAAAAATAACTATAGAGTTAGAAATAACGCAAAGGCTGACATTCTAACCTTTCTTACCTCCTGCTTCCTTGCACTAGTTACGTCGGATATAGAACAATTAACTTCAGGTAATTTGAACAGCCCTGTCTTTCAGAAGTTGGGGAGTGTCACAAAGAACTGCATTGTTTTGACCGATTTTGGTAATTTCATACTTTACTGCTTTAGGTAGATGGCTTCCAATAAGCAGATATATTCATGTGCCATTGATATTACCTAACCTCAAAGCCATGAGTTTTCCTCAACATTCTTCTCTGGACAATAAAGAAAATCAGCCTGCTAGCACCAGACTGTTATCTTTGAGAATATGAAAAAATTCAAATATTGCTTGACTACAGCATCCATCTATAGGTAGATTTATTACTTAGCCTGCTAGCACCAGACTGTTATCTTTGACGGTGGTAAAAATGTCTTCATAAGTGGGAAAAATTTCAAACACTGAATCTAGTTGGGTAAGTTCCAAAATTAACCGTACAGGAGCTTGTACGTTGCATAGAACCAAACGGCAACCGCTTTGACGTGCAGCTTTCAACCCTTTTACTAAAGGGACTAACCCAGAACTGTCCATGAAATTAACTTCTGCTAGGTCGATAACCCAGAGTTGATGAGCTTGGGGTACTACTCCAGCCATCTGTTCACTCAAAGCCTTACCGCCTTCCAAATCTATGCTTCCTTGGGGTTTAAACAAAATCACTTGAAGTTGTTGTGTGAGAGCCATGAATTTAATAGGGTAGTTGGAACACTGGACAAAAAATTGAAAAAGACATCAATACTCTTCTCTTTCAACGGCAAAATCACTGTTTTACCCCGATATTTGGGCAATTGCAGTGATGCAGTTGAGAGAGATTATTTCAGTATTCATGTCGTATAATTTGTGTTAACTTTCATCAATATAGGCATAATCGCCTAACAAATTCGGTATCAACCGTATCTTTTACAAGATTTTTATAATTTATCTGGATAAATATAAATTTTTTATAAAATCTTTAATTTATCCAAATAAAATATAAATCTGTGGTATAGGCATTAAAAAAATGCATAGCTAATGATAGTCAAAAATTAATAGTTACTATAGACTAAAATCTATGGCTTATTCAGAATTAAGCTAATGACTTAATGACTTAATGTAGCGGTTTGATTGACACCCCACCCAAAAACAAGCAAAGATATAGTAAAAGTAAAAATTTGTAAAGGCGGCGGTGCGGGATGTCCTTAGAGCTGATTTCACTAGAAAATATCCAGGAAGTCGCCCATACATACGGGTATTGGGCAATTTTTTTCGGAATTTTGCTAGAAAATTTAGGCATTCCCCTTCCTGGTGAAACCGTGACCTTAGTAGGTGGGTTTCTAGCTGGCAGTGATGAACTGAATTTCTGGCTGGTTCTCGGTGACGCAATTATGGGTGCTGTAATTGGCGGCACTTGTGGCTATTGGATTGGTAGAGTTAGCGGTTGGCCTTTTCTGGTAAAAGTTGGTAGCATATTTCGGATTTCTGAAGTGCGGCTGCTGACTATTAAAGAACAATTTAGTCAAAATTCTGCTAAAGCGGTATTTTTTGGACGTTTTCTGGCATTGTTGCGAGTTTTTGCTGCACCACTAGCTGGTATAGCCGAAATGCCCTTTGCAAAATTCTTTTTATACAACTTGTTAGGAGCAGTTGCTTGGGCTAGTTTGATGGTGACATTAGCTTTTTTTGCTGGCAAAATTGTCTCTTTAGAACAATTGGTTGCTTGGGTAGGTCAATTTGCGATCGCAGCATTACTGATCTTGGCAGCCTTAATTATTGTGCCTCTCTGGCTAGAGTCTCGCCAAGTTAAGGAAGTGAGTAGTGAAGAGTGAGGAGTGAGGAGTCAGGAATAAAGTAAAAAGTTATTTTTTGAACTTTCACTTTTGTATTTCGCTTTTTTAACTCCTAACTCCTAACTCCTAACTTTTAACTTTTAACTTTTAGTGTGCCGCGACCAAATGCGAGTTGGTAGCCCCCAAACGTAAATAAAGCCTTCAGCCGCTTTGTGGTCAAATTGGTCTTCGGCTCCGTAGGTTGCCAAATCGGGGGTGTAGAGGGAATTATCGCTCGAACGCCCAACTATCGTAGAGTTGCCTTTGAACAACTTCACTCGCACAGTTCCAGAGACTCGCTCTTGTGTCTTTTGAATAAAGGCATCGAGTGCAACTTTGAGTGGACTGTACCACAAACCGTTGTAAACGATTTGACTGTAAGTTTCTTCAATCCCACGCTTGTAATGGGTGACATCTGCCGTCAAAGTCAAGCTTTCTAAATCCCTATGTGCCTGAATTAGCACTAACATCGCGGGTGATTCGTAGATTTCCCGCGATTTGATGCCCACCAGACGGTTTTCAATCATATCGATCCGCCCTATCCCGTGATTTCCTACCACCTGATTGAGTTCTTCAATTAGTTCAACTGGCTTTTTGGCTATACCGTCGAGGGTTGTCGGAATACCACCGTGGAAACCAATTTCGATGTACTCTGGCTCATTGGGAGTATCAGCGATCGCTTTGGTCATTTCATAAATTTCTTCTGGTGGCTCAAATGACGGATCTTCGAGTAAACCAGCTTCAATACTACGACCGAGCAAATTCTTGTCAATACTATAGGGAGAAGATTTTTTGACTGGTGAGGGGATACCAAACTTTTCACCATAGGCGATTGTTTCCTCACGACTCATTCCCCACTCTCTGGCTGGTGCGAGGATCTTCAGGTTTGGGTTGAGAGCGGTAACTGAGACATCAAAGCGAACCTGATCGTTACCTTTGCCGGTGCAACCGTGAGCGATCGCATCAGCACCATATTTTTCGGCTGTTTCTACTAATACTTTAGCAATCAGTGGACGAGCAAGGGCAGTTCCTAGAGGATAACGATTTTCATAAAGGGCGTTGGCTTGAATTGCTCCAAAGGCGTAATCTTTAACGAAGCTGTCTTTGACATCCGCCACTAGGGATTCACTTGCACCCGATTTCAGAGCTTTTTCTCGAACTGGCTCTAATTCATCTCCCTGGCCTAAATCTGCTGCTAGGGTAATCACCTCTTCCACACCCCACTCCTGTTTGAGGTAGGGGATGCAAACGGAGGTATCCACTCCACCAGAATATGCCAGGACAACCTTTTTGGCGCGACCCATTAATTTCTCCAGTTAGGAAAACAAACAATGAGTCATTATTATATCTAAACTAATCCATGTATATTTTATTCATGCAACAACCAATAGGTTAATTAACTGCAAACCTAGACATTACGGTTAACTCTTATCTAATGCCAATAAAACGATGTAGCAATCCTAAATCATTTGTGAATAACAAGATTCCCTAACTTCTTAGAAAAATCGGGAATCTGAGCTTTTAGATTTTATTATGTTAAAAATTTGCAGGGTGGATAATCCCACCCTGCTATTCTTGATAATTTGGTTTGAGCACACGAAAGACTGATGACTGATGACGGTTGACAGTTAACAGACATCAGTCAACACTTAACGGGACAGGGCGGGCTATCCCGGACACCCCTGGTTCGCACAGCGTCTCGTAGAGAAGAAGTGGGCTTCCCGCCGCCTTGGTGAGAGTTTTATCATCATTAGAAAAATTATAAGTTAGGGCTGCTGCTTGAGCAGGCATAGTCTTTCCTAATGAAACGGTGTATTAATTCCACGGAGTTGCGATCGCAGTTTTGTTTTCATGGCTTGGAAGATATGACTTTGGTCAATCACGCCCCGAACACCAGTCACAGTATAAGTACCAGAACTATCTTTAAACTTGAATGCCATAGCCAGACCAGATATGAACCAAGCCAAGGCGCGTTTGTAGTGCTTCAGTAATGAAATGATTTTGGACTTTTGAATGAAAGTTTCATCAAGAAACTTCAGATTTGCATATTCACTTACTACTAATACCGTTCGGTGAATCATTTTCATGTGATTTCATGGCAATTTGACAGTAATAAAAATGTTGTTAATCACAACGACTAAAGTCCGAGGTTTGAAACCTTTTGATACTGAGTGGATGAGTTAAATTTTTACTTCGCGGGAAATTTATATATACGTGACAAGCTTAAAGATTTTATAAAAATAATCTTTTGTTTGATTTTTCTTAACCTGTACACAGTGGTTCAAAGTTTATTTAAGTGAAATTACAGAACTATTCATTTTTTAACTTTGGAGTATTTTTTGATGAAATTAGTTAAAAATCTTGGCATTGCTACTATTGCAGCTACCATCTCTGTTGCTGCCATTGGGGCTAAACCGGTGCAAGCTGCCTTGGTTAATTACGGTTTCACTGTGAATGCCACATTTGGCAATAATCCCGGTCAGTATTTCGGCTCTTTTCAATACGATGACTCGACTTTAACCAATACAGGTCTTGAGACATTGGGAGTTGAGAATGGATTAGCAGTTGCATTCAACTACTTAGGTACTAACTATACAGAAGTAGATGATACTGATTTTGACAGCTTTCCTATAGCTAGCTTCAATAATGGCGAAGTTCTAGGACTAAGCTATTTTGTTGCAGACCAGTTTGCGATCGGAGGTGATCTAAATACTCCAGATGTAGGAGGAAACAAATTTTATGTGATTGACCAATCAGTAAATACAACAGAGGTAGGTACTGTAAGCTACGCTAAAGTGCCAGAGCCGTTAGCTGTTGGTGGTACGGCTATTGCTGGTGTTATGGGATTGTGGATGCAACGCAAGAAGAGAACAACAAAACTTGTGGGTTAATAGTACGCAATCACTAAAATAAAATTTTGATTAAAATAATCCTCACTTAATAAGTGGGGATTTTATTTGTTTATTAAAATCTTGACTATTACTATTAACTAAATCACCTTACCTTGGCTGTGTTTAAAGTCAAGGATTAAGGTGATTTAAAAGTATTTAAGATACTGAGCGATCGCTAAATGAATCTGTTGCTATCGTCTTTAGAGACCACCAACAACGCCACCGTCATTACGGGTAATTACTACCACTGATGAACGTGGGCGACCTGATGGGCCATAACCTTGACTGTTAGGCCAATTGCTGGCGATCGTGGGATTCGAGGCATCTCCGCGATCGCCTGGGTGTTGGATATTGATAAACATCGCTTTGCCATCAGGTGTAGTGATCACACCAGTTACCTCACAATCCGTAGGGCTGGTTAAGAAGCGCCTAACTTGTTTGGTGTTGGGGTCAGCACAGGACATGGTGTTGCTACCGATATTTACCAAATCACCGATACCATCGCCTGAGTGGTCGGTCTGAATCCAAAGGCGGCCGAAGTCGTCGAACCACAGACCATCTGGTGAACTTAAGTCGTCACCTTTAATGTTGCCTTGAAGATTTGGTTCGGGTCTAGTTTTGTCCCCAGCTTCAAAAAAGATATCCCACTTGAAAGTTGTAGCCGTAACGCTGCGTCCATCTTCGCGCCAGCGAATGATGTGACCGTAACGGTTATCAGGACGTGGGTTTGAAGCATTCACGGGAGGGCGCGCACCGCCTGCTGCTGTTGTGCCGTCTGGCTGGTTCGACGAAACTGGAGTTGTGCCCCGACGATTATTGTTGGTCAATGTGCAGTAGACTTCAATCTCTTTATATCCGCCGATGCGAGGACGCACAGCTACCCACTCTGGGCGATCCATCATGGTTGCGCCGACGCGATCGCCAGCTTGTCTTGTCTTAACAAGCACTTCAGCCTGATTTCTGAAACCGTTCTCTGGTGTTAGACCACGCTGACCGTAGACCAAAGGAATCCACTCGCCAGTACCGTTGTCATTGAATTTGGCAACGTACAGAACACCGTTGTCGAGCAAATCGCGGTTAGCAGCACGATTGCCGGGATTTAAAGGTTGGGCACAAACGAACTTGTAGATATACTCGTTACGCTCGTCGTCACCCTGATAGAAAGCAACACGGTTATTATCATCAACAACGACCTGAGCGCTCTCGTGCTTGAATCGACCAAGGGCAGTGCGCTTGACTGGTTTGCTTTGCGGATCGTAGGGATCAATTTCAACCACCCAGCCGAATAAATGGGGTTCGAGTGGGTTGGTGCTGGCATCAAAGCGTGGATCAACCTCCGGCCAGCGATAGCTAGATGATGTTGAAACGCCGTACCGATTTTGTCCTGCCAGGATATCGGACTTTTCGATGCCTTCAATTGCAACTACATCTCGTGTGGGATTAGCAAAGTAGCCGTTCCAGTTCTCTTCGCAGGTCAAGTAAGTACCCCAAGGAGTGTAGCCATTGGCGCAGTTGTTGAGTGTACCGTATGCGGTGTAGCCGTCGTTCAGCGTCCCGGTGTCAACAGAGCCAGTTGGCTGAATTGAAAACTTTTTTGACTTTAACAGTGCATTGCCAGCCGCAGGTCCCGATACACGCATCTCGGTATTGCCAGTAATGCGGCGACCATAAGGCGAATTGCGATTGAAACTCCACTCATTGCCGTTTTTGGAAATTTCCACAACAGACACACCATGAGCAGCCTGAGACTTCCGTACCTTGGCAATTGTGACTACATCCAGACCATCGGGATGCAAAATCGATTCCTGGGTATATTCATGGTTCACACACAGCAGACCAGTATTGATAGGCTGATTTAAAAAGCCTCTAAGTGATCTTGCTTGTGAACTTACTGTCCGACCAACAACATTCCCTGGCTGTAAAGGGAAGTAGTGCATTCCATCATTGTGCATACCAAACTGCTTTTCTTGAGCAGCAGCATCCTGAGAGGCATCTGGTAGCCAAGTTGGGCCACCAGGTGCGATCGGATCTCCCCAAGCAATCAGCACTTTGGCTGTATAACCTTCAGGAACACTGACAAGATCCTTTTCAAGCAGTCCTGTAGCTGGGTTGAGTAGATTCGGTGGGATACTCTTAAAGCCTATGCCAGCAAATCCCGTTCCCTTGGGAATCGGTGCTGCATCAACACTTTGAAGAAAGCCACCGATAGAAACATCGCCCAGAACAGTTAGCACTGAGGTACCCACAGCCGTCATGATGAACCGCCGCCGACTCAGACTAACGCGATCAATCACATCACGAATTGACTCGTTACCAGATGGGTTGAGGGTCAAATTGTTTTTAGGGTGAGAGCGTCCTTTCATTCTTTGTTCTCCATTTAAGGCTTATGAGGTTGCTATTCAGTTCATCTCTCAATAAGATGAGTAATTTGGTAAATAAAAACTTTAAATATTTACATGAATTACTTCGATATTTATTGGAAATTGACACTTTTCTAACAGCCAATAAATATAGCAATCCTAAATTATTCGTGAAAAAAATCTGTTGACTATTACCTACCTCCACGACTAATTTCACAACTTAAATAGGATTCCTATAGCAGTGAATAGCAAATTAAGACTGCTTGATCCTTATTACTCAAAGGAAAATTATCAAACTTTTATTAATTTAAATATCAAGGATTAAGATCAGGTTATATATTGATTAATTTGAATTTATCAATTGTCATTATTTACGAGGAAATAAACTTTAAAAGCACAAATACCTGTAACTGTAAAAACAACATAATATTGAACAGTCATACAAAAATACATTTTTCCGATTTTAGACATGGTAAACTTATATACCTATTTTTTAAGACCCAGCAAGTATTGCATTATCAATAGATTGACCATTTCCGTAACCAGAATCAGATAAGGAACAGTGTCAGCATCGTATCTGTCCTATCCTGGAGATGGATATATATAGTGTTGTGGGTGAGACTGTGTTTTTCAGCGTTGTGATACCGACTTATAATCGCCAACCGATTTTAGAAAAATGCCTCCGTGCCTTGGAGGTGCAGGAATTAAGTAAGCCAAGTTCGGTTACTGATTACGAGATTGTCCTAGTGGATGATGGTTCAACTGATGGGACACTGGAGTGGTTAGCAGCACACAAAGAAGAGTTTCCCCATGTGCGTTGGTTTCAGCAAGATCATGCTGGCCCAGCTGCGGCGCGGAATCTGGGTGTAGAAAAGGCGCTGGGAGATACGATTATCTTTATTGATAGCGATTTAGTGGTGCTGGATAATTTCCTACAAGCTCACGCTGAGGCGTTAGTGCAAGGAAAGGAGAAATTGGGGAGCGATCGCTTTTTCACTTACGGTGCAGTTATTAATACTTGTAATTTCAATCACCCAACGGCTGAACCCTATAAAGTCACAGATTTTTCAGCAGCTTTCTTTGCTACGGGAAATGTAGCAATCCCCAAACATTGGCTAAAGAAAGCGGGACTTTTTGACACTAGATTCCAACTCTATGGCTGGGAAGATTTAGAATTGGGTGTGCGGCTAAAAAAACTAGGTTTGACACTAATTAAATGTCCAGAAGCCGTAGGATATCATTGGCATCCACCATTTAACTTAGAGCAAATTCCCCGATTGATTGACCAAGAAATTCAACGCGGACGGATGGGAGTTTTATTTTATCAAAAGCATCCCACATGGGAAGTGCGAATGATGATTCAAATGACTTGGCTGCATCGCTTACTTTGGGGAATTCTTTCACTCAACGGTACGCTGAACGAACGGACAATGGCTCCATTATTGCAATGGCTAATTAATTTAGGTAAACCGCAATTAGCTTTAGAAATTGCTCGAATTTTTCTCAACTGGTACAACGTGAAGGGTGTTTACCAAGCCTATGCCAAAATGCAGCAAATATCCTGATTAAATACCGATTCAACTTGTATTTATCCAGTCACTTACGTCAAAATCGCCCCACCCATTAACCGTTCATATCGATATTTCAACTCTTCTTTCATCAAATACCAACGCTCTAGAGTTGCATCCATCTCTATTATTTTCTCTGCTGCTTGCCGCGCTAAAAGTAAAACTTCCTCATCCTCAACCAAACTCGCTAAGGTAAAATCTGGTACTCCAGATTGACGAGTTCCTAGTACTTGCCCTGGCCCACGAAAACGCATATCCATCTCAGAAATGAAAAAGCCATCCTGAGATTGTTCCAACACCTTCAACCGTTGTTGAGCATCAGGACTCCTAGAACTGCTCATCAATAGACAGTAAGACTGAGCCGCGCCACGACCGACACGCCCCCGCAGTTGGTGGAGTTGCGATAAGCCAAATCGTTCCGCATTTTCAATGAGCATTACTGTAGCATTAGGTACGTCTACGCCAACCTCAACAACAGTGGTAGAAACTAGAATCTGCGTTTGATTATCGCGGAATTTGGTTATCGCTTCATCCTTATCGGCTGAACTCATACGACCGTGCAGTAGCCCAACTTGAAAATCGGGAAAAACGCTTTCTTGTAACTTTTGATGCTCCTCGGTTGCCGATCGCAGATCCAGTTTTTCTGATTCTTCTACTAAGGGCAAAACCACATAAACTTGTCTACCTTGAGCAATTTCTCGGCGGATGAGGTCGTAAGCATGGTTGCGTTGCTGACCTGACAATACTGTTGTCTGAATCTTTTGTCGTCCTGGTGGTAACTCATCAATCTGGCTCACATCCAAATCCCCGTGTATCGTCAGTGCTAAGGTTCGGGGAATGGGAGTGGCTGTCATAGTCAACACATGAGGTTGCTCACCTTTTTGCTGCAAACGCGCCCGTTGTTCTACCCCAAAGCGATGCTGCTCATCAATCACCACTAATCCCAATTGATGGAAGTTTACGGGGTCTTGAATTAAGGCGTGGGTTCCCACTAACAGAGGTAATTCACCAGTTCCTAACTGAGAATGTATTTGTCTTCGTTTAGCAGTTTTAGTAGAACCTGTCAGTAATTCCACTGGTAAATGCAAGAGGTTAAACCAGCTGACTAACTTGCGATAATGTTGTTCTGCCAAAACTTCTGTGGGAGCCATCAGCGCCGCTTGATAGCCAGATTGAATTGCTGCGAGGATAGCCAGCACAGCGACGACTGTTTTACCAGAACCGACATCGCCTTGCACCAAACGATTCATTGGTACAGGTTTTTGCAAATCGTTGAGGATATCGTTGAGAACTCTTTGCTGTGCGCCAGTGAGTTGAAAAGGCAGTATTTCGTGGAATTTCTCTACAAGTTGACCGCGTGGAACTAGGATGGCGCTGGTTTGAATCGCTTTTGCTTGCTGCTGACGTTGCAATAACCCAAGTTGTAGATAGAAAAATTCATCAAAAACTAGGCGACGACGGGCAACTTGTAAGGCGGCGCTATCGCTGGGAAAATGAATGTTAGCGATCGCATCTTTCAATTCCATCAAACCATACTTTTGCCGCAAACCACTTGGCAGAGGGTCTTTCAAGTTAGCCGCAGCTGGTAAAGCAGCTATTACCGCCTGTCGCACTGTATTCGCCACCACCCCTTCTGTCAGTCCATAAATTGGCACTACCCGCCCAATATTCAGCGACTCAATCGAATCTCCTGGATTTGCCAAAACCTCTAGTTCTGGATTATCCAGTGTCAAGCCGTATTTACTTTCTTTCACCAACCCACACGCTGCCAGAATACTACCTACTGGATAACGGCGTTTTAAACTTTCTTGCCAAGCGCGACTGCTAAAGCGCGTACCTGCGTAAAAACGGCCAATTTTGATTTGACCACTGTTATCTTTGACTACCAGTTCTAAAATTGATAATTTCTGATTTTTAGGGCTAGTAAAGCAATTACAACGCTTCACTGTAGCTACTATTGTCACCGTCTCACCCGCCTGTAACTCGCGGATATTCACCTGACGCGCATAATCAATATGGTCACGGGGATAGTAAAAAAGCAAGTCGCGGACGGTATGTAAACCAAGCCGTGCTAAATTATCAGCTTTTTTAAAGCCTATTTCTGGTAAATCGCTGAGTTTTTGATCAATGTTTGGGGCCAGCCTCCGACTGACCTCAGAGATGATTTTAGATTTTGGATTTTGGATTTTGGATTGATAAGTTTTCCCTTGCTCCCCTGCTCCCCTGCTCCCC
>NZ_WBKL01000025.1:0-34857 GCF_015714705.1 Nostoc sp. NZL
AGAGATTATGGCGGGAGCCTTCTCTCCGATTTAGGTAAAAATCAAAGGTGAGGCTATGCCTCACCTTTGATTTTTGACTCAAAACGTTTACAGTACCCGCTTGAAGAAATTCACTAAATCCTCAATGTTCGGTGTGTGAAGTAAATCTACTACTTCTGTAGCTTTTTCAGAAGGTATATAGTCATTTGGGACACCGATGATTGAAGTCCCCAAATTTTGGGCTAATTGATACCAAAAAGCCAATTTATCATTAGCGTTCATTGAAGTATATTCCTCAGTAGGAATCGCTGTTTCCCCTACTTCATCTTGGTTTAGCAACTGACGCAAAGCAAAAAGCTGCTCTGCCTGTGGCAGGTTTTGAATTTGTGCAACTAAATTCGCAGTCCTTTCATTTGGCACATCATTGAGAGCGATCGCTGGAATTTCATCAGCAATTTCAGTATACATTAACGCTAGAACCGTCAGGCGATCGTCTGGACCCAAACTCTGGAATTTTGATACGCTTTGTTCTAAAAAATTGATGTTGGTAGAAGTCATAAACACCTCAAAGCAATTAACTACTTAATTAACTAAAAAAATATTAAGTGAAAATTGTAATCCTGCCTTCAGCCAGTTTGACTATTGCTTTGTTATGAAACACAGCGAAAGAACATCACTTAATTTTTGTAACTCTGTGCTGCTGGCAACAATCACGCCAAGCAAATAACTGTCATTTGATGTATCAGTCTTGAATTGTGATGGTTCAAATCGGCAGAAGTTTATCTTAGTAATGTATCTATTCTATTAGTGGGTATTGGATCATAGCTTAAGTATTAAATAACTGTGAACATTGTCTAGTGTAGGTAGGCGTAGCCAGACGTATCCCTATCGGGAAGCAAACTACGCGTAGCATCTGTCTGTGACACGCGGCGCGAATGTAGAGAAGGGATCGCCTCTATTTAAAGTATTGAAAACTGAGACATATAGCTTTCATTGTTCAAGATATTTATCAGCCATAATAACGTATGGTAAATTAGTTACATTTTTAAGTTTTCCTTCGATGTATTTTTGCATTAGTCATGAAAAGAATAATTAAATCTGCGATGTAAAAATTTGAACTATCCCTTTTATACCTTTCTAAATCTTAAACATTTATCTCTAAACAAAACACTATAAAAAGATGGAACTCTAATATAACCTAAGCATATTTAAACCAACCAAAAGACAGATTAAATCAACTATAATTACTTTTAATATATTGAATACAAAACAAAGGGCGTTACGACTGTAGGGTGCAACTGGCCTGAGGACATAGATGAGCACAGAGTAAGAGCTTTAGTTTTTACTCTGTGTTTATTTATTAGAAAAAATAAACACGCCAGTCATCAAAATACAGCTTGATATTAAGATATTAAGTGACTGGCGGATATAGCAAGGTTTAACAAAAGGGTTATAAATGCGTATAATACCCTTACCCTCCTCGTGAGGGCGAAGCTGCATATAGCAGGCAAGAGTTGGTAACGCTACGCTAACACCAATCACCTAGTTCAAAAAACCTGCTGGAGAGTAAAGACATTCTAATTTCTGAATCCTTCTACTACAACCAAATTAACTTGGTATTACAGTCGTTCTCACCGGATGGCTAAAAAGGTAGCCTCAAGTAGCCTAAAAACTTCAAAAGTACTAAATTTCAGCACCTGCTTTTGGTTCGGCACCCATTGGCGAAACATAATCACGGAAAAGAGTAATCTGTTGCTCAAAGCCTAATCCTTGAATTCTGCCAAACAATGCTTTAGATTCTGAGGGCAGTTCATAGTTAGAAGGTACAGGAATGATAGTACCATTCTCCATACCTTGAGATAATCGATACCAAAATAGTAGCTTGGTGGTATCACCTAAAGAACCATATTCACGAGAAATTTGGGTATCTACTTTATTAATCAAGTCATGCTGAACTTGTAATTGTTGTTCGTGAGATAATTCCTTAACTTGATTAAATAAACCTTCGGCAATTTCTGGGGAAACAGTGCTGGCACCAGGAGCCGCTGGAGTAATTGAGCTACCCATTTCTTTGTAAATGAACCAAAACAAAGCCAGTTGTTGATCTACATCCAACTGTTGCCAAGCTTGAACATGTTCACGAATAATTGGATCGCTCGTTTGTGTAAATGTCATTATTAACTCCAATTGCCATTAATTAGTTTCATTACCAAGGTTATCAAATGTACATTTAGCGTTTTACCCTACTGAAGACAGATGTCTTGGAATCATAAAGAATAACAATTATAGACAGAACATAAATCCCGTAGAGTGAAGTACTGCATTAGAAATATTACTGTTAGATAAAAACCTAATATCAAAACCAAATAATGCTTGGTAAGGGCAAGGTGAAGGAATTGGCAATTGGAATGCGGCAAAATGGAGACATTCTCAGGATATATTTCGATGGATAGATGTTAAATTAAATTGTGACAGTGCTTACAAAAGCACTGTCACAATTTAGCCGTATTATAGTAGCATTAATTGATTAAATCGATATCCAATTTCTGAATATAGATTAGGAATACGGCTTCTGCTTTTATTGAGCTTATTCTCGTCGTTCTTGATAATCTTCAGAAGATTTAGGATCTAACTCCCAGCGAGAATCGTCACGCTCCTCTAAAATATCGTTGGTACGCAGAAACGCAAAATCATCCATTTCTAGCCCTACTGCTGCTTCTATCTCTTCAGTTACATTTTGATCGGGAGTGGAAGTACTACCACCAACAGCTTCATCCCCAACTGCGTCTGCATCTTGCCAATAAGCGTCAACATCCCCACCAGTGAGTTCAGGACTAGTTTCTGTGTACTGCTGTCTTTCTGCTCTCATTGAGTGCCCACCAATATTGTATCCTGGCAAGTCTTTCACGCCAGTGCCGTAAGATTCGGTAATTTCCTGTGGCAAATCATTGCTTTCAATTTCGTCATGATGATTTTTTTCTGCCATGATACTAGCCCTTTTCTGCATTCTCACAATAACGTTTTCCTGTCAGCAAGTTGTCTTACTAGAGATGTATAGCTTTAGTAAGAAAATAATCTATCCCCTAGGAACGAAGCTAAACTACCCATTGCGCCATACTATTGTCAATATGAATTCATGGTCAAGCAACTTGTAGTTGAAGTTTTTAGTTATGAGTTAGGAGTTATCAAACCGAAATTATTCAGTAGTCAACTTTTCACTCATAACTATTTTTTATTACAAGCTAAAAGGAAAATTTAATTTTAGCGAACTTTAAGTTTTTATTAATTAATGCTTTTAATGACCTGAATGCTAAACAACAAAACATTAAAGAATTTTGATAAGCGGAGGTAGACAAGTGGAATACAACGAATTCATTACACATGTACAAAGCCTTGCCCAATCAGATTCTCGTGAAGAGGCAGAACGTGCTACCCGTGCCACACTAGAAACCCTTAAAGAACGGATAGCAGGTGATAATGCCCAAGAATTGGCTGCAAATTTGCCCCAACAACTAGGCGATTATTTGCGAGGAAGAGAAGGAGATGATGGTGAATCCTTCAACTTGCAAGAATTTATTACCCGTGCAAGCCAAAAAGAAAATATAGAACCAACCACTGCGGCAATTCATGTCCGGGCTGTGTTTGCTGTGTTGCAAAATGCCATTAGCCCAGAACTATTTGCTGCCTTACACACCCATTTTTCTCACGATTATGAAGAACTATTTGGAACTTCACCAACAAGTGAAGTCCCTGCTTAGTAAGCAATTAAAATAAATTTCCTCAGGAGAAATCCTAGCTATTTATTTAACTGCCCTAATCGATAAATATTTTAGCTAGTTAAATACTAGAAATAAACAGGTAATACAATCTATGACTGACCATAACAATCATTCCGGTAAGAAAAAAGTTGCTATCCTCATTGAACAGGCAGTAGAGGATGCAGAATTTACAGTTCCTTATAATGGACTAAAACAAGCAGGAATGGAGGTAGTAGTCCTCGGTTCCCGAATGAATGAAAAATATAAAGGTAAACGCGGTAAACTTAGCATCCAAGCTGATGGTACTACGACAGAAGCGATCGCAGCCCAATTTGATGCGGTGATAATTCCGGGTGGAATGGCTCCCGACCGAATGCGGCGGAACATCAACACAGTACGTTTTGTGCAAGAAGCCATACAACAAGGAAAATTAGTCGCTGCTGTTTGTCACGGCCCACAAGTTTTGATTGAAGGCGACTTGCTCAAAGGTAAACAAACCACTGGTTTTAGCGCTATTGCCAAGGATATGATTAACGCTGGCGCAAAATATCTAGATGAGCCGGTGGTAGTTGACGGAAATTTGATTACATCCCGTGAACCCGGAGACTTGCCAATTTTCACCACAGCGATATTAAGCCGTTTGGGTTATGGTGGCAAAGATGCTGCATTGCCAAATGAAAAAGACACAAGTGCTGAATGGTGGAAGCTGGCTGATGCTTGGGGTGGCTCAACTAAAGGTGATATCACCAGAGGTTTAAATAATGCTCTCGCTGGCGAACGTTATTCGCTAGAAGCATTTGAGAACTACTTTGAAAAGGAATCAGATAGCGAAGTAAAATCAGTATTTCAAGAAATAATTGCTAATAAACAGCGCCACATTGAAAAGCTCGAAACCTATCTTCATAGATTGGGTGAAAAACCGTCTTTAGGGGCAAATATTGCTAATCAGTATGCCAAGGTTAAAACTGCCTTGACAGGAAGTGACGATATATATCAGTTACGTTCTGCGTTGGGGGATGTGCAAACTGGTATCGGCGATATTAGCAATTTGTCTGCAATGTTCACTGACCCAGTAGCAACTGCTATTTTCAAAGAAATTTACCACGATTTATTGAAATACGAACAGCAATTGGCAGGACTATATCGGGCGCGGATAGGCGCTCAGATTCAGCCTCCTAAGCCGACTACAGGGGCTGCTGTTTCAATGTAAGGTTTTTTGAACCTAGACGGCTACCGCAGAGGCGCAAATAACACAGAGATAGAAAGAAGAGGATATTTGCGCCTCTATGGTGAATTTACTGTGACGGAGATATAAAAAAGTGACTTCAACATCAAGTGATAAACCAAGTACCAATCAGGCTGAAGCTAGTGAAGTAGAGCGTTGGGCATCTCTCATTGGTGGTGGTGCGATGGTGCTGATGGGTTTAAGGCAAGGTTCATTGCGGGGAGCGCTGACGGCTTTGGCTGGTGGTGGTTTGCTCTATCAAGGTGCAACGAAGCAAAGCACAATCCAGCAAGCGCAGGAAGCAATAGGGATAAACCAACCCATCAAAGTTGAAAAGACAGTCACGATCAATAAACCAGCAGATGAACTGTATCGCTTTTGGCACAACTTTGAGAATCTGCCTACATTTATGAAGCATCTCAAATCTGTCAAGGTGCATAACGAAAAACGTTCTCACTGGATAGCTAATGCACCTTTGGGTAACAGCGTAGAATGGGATGCAGATATTCTCGAAGACCGAGAAAATGAATTTATTTCTTGGGCTTCTGTAGAAGGTGCAGACGTTGATAATTCTGGTTTTGTTCGCTTCAAAAAAGCACCAGGCGATCGCGGCACGGAAGTCAAGGTTGTTTTGGAGTATAACCCACCAGGTGGAGCGTTGGCGGCTACTGTAGCTAAACTTTTTGGTGAAGAACCAGAACAGCAAATTGGTGATGAATTGCGCCGCTTTAAGATGCTAATGGAAGCAGGCGAAATCGCTACAACCGAAGGTCAACCTTCTGGACGCAAGTAGAGTTATTTGTTCTTTGTCCTCTGTCATTTGTCCTTTGCCTAAAGCGAATGACCAATGACTAATGACCAATGACTAATGACTAATGACTAAGGACTAATAACTATGAAAGCAGTCTGCTGGAACGGTGCTAATGATGTGCGGGTACAGACGGTACCAGATCCGACAATTCTCAACCCGCGTGATGCGATTATTAAAATTACTTCTACGGCGATTTGTGGCTCTGATCTACATATATATGGCGGCTATATTCCTACAGTGCAACAAGGTGACATTATTGGTCACGAATTCATGGGGGAAGTCGTGGAAGTTGGCAGAGGAGTCAACAATTTAAAAATAGGCGATCGCGTTGTTGTTCCTTCCACAATTGGCTGTGGTAATTGCAATTATTGCCAGCGTGATATGTGGTCGTTGTGCGATAATTCCAATCCCAATGGTTGGATTGAAGAAAAATTATTTGGCAATATCACCTCAGCCATTTATGGTTACTCCCACATGTTAGGTGGTTATGCAGGCGCGCAAGCAGAATATATCCGTGTACCCTTTGCTGATGTGGGTGCCGTCAAAGTTCCGCCAGACTTACCGGATGAGATGTTGTTATTCATCTCCGACGCCATCCCTACTGGTTATATGGGCGCAGAGTTATGCGATATCCAACCGGGTGATACTGTAGCCGTTTGGGGTTGCGGTGCTGTTGGACAATTTGCCATGATTAGCGCCTACATGATGGGAGCCGAAAAAGTGATCGCTATAGATCGCTTTCCCGAACGCCTGGAAATGGCGAAAAAGTTTGCCAAAGCAGAAGTGATTAACTACGAAGAAGTTAATGCTGGCGAAGCGTTGAAAGAGATGACTGGTGGTCGTGGCCCCGATGCTTGCATCGATGCCGTTGGTTTAGAAGCACACGGCGTTGGTTTAGAAGACTTCTACGACCAGACAAAACAAAAGCTCAGATTGGAAACCGACCGTCCCCACGTTCTCCGGGAAATGATGGTCGCCTGTCGTAAAGGCGGGACTCTTTCAATCATGGGTGTTTATGGTGGTTTTGTAGACAAAATGCCATTTGGTGCAGCCTTTAACAAGGGCTTAACCTTTAGGATGGGACAAATGCATGGACAAAAATATATGCATTTGTTATTGCAGATGATTTTGGATGGGAAACTTGATCCATCTTTTGTTGTCACCCATCAATTGCCTCTAGAGCAAGCACCCCACGCTTATCACATCTTTCAACAAAAAAAAGACAACTGCATCAAAGTTGTTCTTAAACCCTAAATGGCAAATAGTCATTCAGTGTTTGGATTTTTACACCTTACATAATAGAATTGAGGTTTTTTATGAATCGAGTAACTTCTTGGCTACGAAATCTTCGCATTTCCCAAATCCTTGTAGTTTTCCTGGTAGGATTTATGTTTTTATTGGGTCAAGCTTTTAGTTACGTTAGTGTAGCGCAAGCTGATGTTATAACCCCAGAAGGCACTTATTACAAAGGAATACCAGACCAACAAGGTGAAATTAGAAACGATACCCAAAGAACAAAGAGCCAAAATCCATTAAAAGAAGCTGCTGACAATATCCGTGAAAAGCTAAATTTGGACGAAGAAACTCCTAGAGCTACAAAAGAGTTTCTGAATTCTACAAAAAACAAAGTTGGAGAAAAGGGTCAAGCATTAACTAAAACTGAAGAGGGTTATTACCGAACTCCTGCTGCTACCAGATAGCGAAGAAATAGGGTCTAAGCTTATAACAATTTGTCTCATTGTTTGACTAAATATATTGTCGCATAAGCTTTGAGCAGTTACTGGGACGCGATAATTATCGCGTCTCTAAATTAGATCCAATCAAGATATTTATCTTGATATTACTTAGCCATAAATTCTAATTAAGGAATAAATAATTATGAAAGCAGTTTGCTGGCATGGAGCAAACGATGTGCGGGTAGATACAGTTCCCGACCCCAAAATTCTCAACCCACGCGATGCCATTGTTAAAATTACTTCTACGGCAATTTGTGGTTCTGATTTGCATATTTATGACGGCTACATTCCCACCATGCAAAAGGGCGATATCCTTGGTCATGAATTCATGGGGGAAGTCGTAGAACTTGGAAGTGCAGTTAAAAATGTGAATGTAGGCGATCGCGTCGTTGTTCCCTTCACTATATCTTGCGGTAGCTGCTTTTTCTGCAATCGGGATTTATGGTCACTGTGCGACAACTCTAACCCCAATGCTTGGTTAGTAGAAAAGCAAATGGGACATTCGCCAGCAGGCCTATTTGGCTACTCTCATTTATTCGGTGGTTACGCTGGTGGTCAAGCAGAGTATGCACGAGTGCCCTTTGCCGATGTAGGCTTGCTGAAAATTCCTGATGGTTTAACGGATGAGCAAGTACTATTTTTAACAGATATTTTCCCGACTGGCTACATGGCAGCCGAGAATTGCAACATCAAACCCGGTGATATTGTCGCCGTTTGGGGTTGTGGCCCAGTGGGACAATTCGCCATCAAAAGCGCATATATGCTAGGTGCGGAACGTGTTATCGCCTTTGACCGCATTCCTGAACGGCTGCAAATGGCTAAAGAATACGGTAAAGCTGAAGTTCTCAATTACGAAGAAGTAAATATTGGCGAAGCACTCAAAGAAATGACTGGCGGTCGTGGCCCCGATGCTTGCATAGATGCAGTAGGAATGGAGGCACACGGCACAGACTTTATGGCGTTCTACGACCAGGTAAAGCAAGCAGTACGTCTAGAAACAGACCGTCCGACCGCATTACGGCAAGTAATAGTGTCTGCTGCTAAAGGTGGTCACGTATCAATTGCGGGTGTGTATGGTGGCTTTTTAGATAAAATCCCGATGGGTGCTGCCATGAACAAGGGATTAACCTTCAAAATGGGACAAACAAATGTCCATAGGTATTTACGACCCTTGTTAGAACGGATTCAAAAAGGTGAAATCGATCCAACGTTTATCATCACCCATACTTTACCTTTAGAACAAGCGCCCCACGGCTACGAAATTTTTAAGCATAAGAAAGATAACTGTATCAAAGTTGTACTCAAACCGTAGTAGGGGATGGGGAATAGGAAAGAGTTTTCCAATGTCTAATGCCTAATCCCCAGTTTCCAATACCCATACCTAACCTTCGATGTTTGATTAAATAATCAAAGTTTAAAAGTAGAAAGAGGCAAAAAATATGTCTGATACAACCGTTATCAAAGTAGACTCTAGCCATTCCCCTAAAGGTCAACTTGGTCAGAAATATCTTGCATCTGGCAAAACCATTTCCATGCGCCTATGGGAGAATGAGGAAGCGAACGAACCTAAAGAGCCAACAGCACGGGAATATGAAACTGTTGGTTATGTAATCAGTGGTCGTGCGGAATTGCATATTGAAGGGCAAACGATTTTACTAGAGCCTGGTAGTTCTTGGGTAGTGCCAAAAGGAGCTAGTCACACCTATAAAATTTTAGAATCATTTACTGCTGTTGAGGCAACCAGTCCACCTGCTCAAGTTCACGGGCGAGACGAAAACTGATTTGCAGTTATTTTTGCGATCGCTAAAAACTTATAGCCGCTTTCAATGGCATAGAATCATAGAGGGTTTGTAGGGGAACAAGAGTGTTGTTCCTCTTTTTACCGTGCTTTGCGGCTTAGAAAAAATTGTACAAAATGTCAGGCGATCGCAAAGCTTACTTTGACTTAACTATCTACCTTAGCCAAGGTATACAGTAAACTACTGCCTTTTAGTTATACCTTTCTCGAAAGAAGCCAGGACTTTCTGAAATCCTTTCTTAGACAGAACTATAAATAAAAAAGCCCTAGCCGGAATACTTATTTAAAAGTATTTTTTTTATCAGACTAGAGGCTGATGAAGATAAAGTATTTGATTAGTTTCCTAGATAGATGAGGCTACACAAAATCGCATAAAAGTTTGGCAACTGTTTTGATTTTGTGTCAGCAACATCTGCAATCTACAAGGAATTCAAATGTTTTATCACAATAAGAAACTCCAGTATTTTAAGCCACCAGAAAACCCAGATGCAGTCTACGCAATGAAAATTCAAGAACTCATCGGCGGGACTTTTGGTGAAATGACCGTAATGATGCAGTATCTGTTTCAGGGCTGGAACTGTCGAGGCCCTGCCAAGTACCGAGATATGCTGCTAGATGTTGGTACTGAGGAAATCGGTCATATTGAGATGCTGGCAACGATGATTGCCCATCTTCTAGATAAAGCGCCGATCAAAATGCAAGAAGAAAGTGCAAAAGATGCGGTAGTAGGTGCCGTGATGGGCGGTAGCAGCCCACGAGATGTAATTATGGCGGCGGCGATGAACCCCCAACACGCTATTGTGTCTGGTTTGGGTGCAACACCATCTGATAGTGTCGGTTATCCTTGGAACGGTCGCTTTATTGTCTCCAGTGGCAACCTGTTGGCAGATTTCCGGTCTAATCTCCACGCCGAAAGTCAAGGACGTTTGCAAGCAGTGCGACTGTATGAGATGACCGACGATGCAGGGGTGAAAGATACCTTGAGCTTTATGATCGCTCGTGATACCATGCATCAAAACTTGTGGCTAGCAACCATTGAAGATTTAGAAAGCTCTGGATTGGAAACCACTCCGGTTCCCAGTTCCTTCCCCTTGGAATTGGAGAAACGCGAGTTTGCCTATCAGTTCTGGAATCACTCAGAAGGCACAGAAAGTTCTGAAGGTCGTTGGGCAAAAGGCCCCTCAATGGATGGCAAAGGCGAATTCGAGTATGTGGAAAATCCCCAACCACTAGGTCCAGAACCGCAACCTCCTGTGCCCGATCCACGACTGCATGGTACCTCGAAAATGGCACAGACACAAGGCAACGGTTCGAGCACACCCTCTTTGGTTGACCGTATAACAAATATCGGTGGCTAATCATTGGCATAGAGTTGCATTCACATCCCTAATAAGACTTGATTCCCCTAATTCTCCTTGTAAAGGAGGGTTGAGGGAATTTTTAATGAAGATGCATCAGCTAGGTAGCAATCATTTGGTAGTTTGATAGATTAAGAACAATGCGTTCGCCAAAGTAACAAATGCGTTCGCCGAAATAGCAAATGCGATCGCCAAAGTAACAAATGAGATCGCCGAAATAGCAAATGCGTAGGCGTAGCCAGCCGTAGGCATCGCCTTTCCTTAATTTCTCAACAAACCTCATGTCCTGCGGAATATATGCTATAATTTATGGTTTACCTTCCCTATTGCATTAATTGCAGCCTCTAATGCGATCGCTACATGAGTCCAATGAGTCCCTCCCTGGCAATAAACCACATAGGGTTCTCGCAAAGGGCCATCTGCTGATAATTCCAAAGTACTCCCTTCAATAAATGTCCCCCCAGCCATGACTACCTTGCTCTCATACCCCGGCATTTCATCTGGAATAGGGTCTAAGTAGGAACCGATGGGAGAATGCTGTTGTATGGCTTTACAGAAGGCAATTAGCTTTTCGGCAGAACCGAGTTTGATTGCCTGAATTACATCTCCACGGGGAGCCAGAGGTGCGGGATTTACTGGATAACCGAGTTTGTCAAAGACATAACCAGTAAGATAAGTCCCTTTCATCGCTTCTCCCACCATCTGCGGAGCCAGAAATAGTCCTTGGAACAGCAGGCGATTTTGGTCAAAAGTAGCACCGCCGTAACTACCAATACCGGGAGCAGTGAGGCGACAGGCCGATGCTTCTACTAAATCGGCGCGACCAGCAACATAACCGCCAGCGCTGACAATGGTACCACCAGGATTTTTAATCAATGACCCGGCCATTAAATCAGCACCTACGGCTGTAGGTTCCTTTGTTTCGATAAATTCGCCGTAGCAGTTATCCACAAAGCAAACGGTGTTCGGGTTTTGCTGTTTGACTAAATGGACGATTTTTTCAATATCGGCAATTGATAAACTAGGACGCCAAGAATAGCCACAAGAACGCTGAATCAAGACTAAACGAGTGTTTTCAGCCACACTATTTGTTAAAGCTTGCCAATCTATAGTTCCTTCGGGGGTTAGCTCCAATTGTCGGTAATTTATGCCAAACTCGATAAGGGAGCCTTGGCCTTGACCTCGTAAACCAATGACTTCTTCAAGCGTATCGTAGGGAGAACCGACCACTGCTAACATTTCATCTCCGGGACGGAGAACACCAAATAAAGCACAAGCGATCGCATGAGTTCCCGAAACGAACTGCACCCGCACGGCCGCAGCTTCAGAACCCATAACCTCGGCAAAAACTTTATCTAAAGTTTCTCGTCCTAAATCATCGTGACCATAGCCACTTACCCCAGCAAAGTGGTGTGCGCCTACACGGTGATTACGAAAAGCATCCAGCACTCGTTTTAGATTATGCTTGACCTGAGTGTCAATTCCAGAAAAAATTTCTAACAGTGCATGTTCTGCTTGCCGCAGCTGTTCTAAGCTGTTCATCAGTTCCTCGTTCAAAAAAAATTATAGATATGCGGATTTTAAGATCGCGCAGATTAGGCTGGAAAATTCAAATTCAGGTTACTGCATGACAATTGCTACTTCAACCAAACCTCAAATTAACTGGGTTAATACCCTGTTTTTCATTGGACTGCACATCGGCGCTTTATTTGCCTTTGTTCCTGGTAACTTTAGCTGGACGGCAGTTGGTGTGGGTTTATTGCTGTACTGGGTAACAGGTGGTTTAGGAGTTACTCTAGGATTTCACCGCCTTGTCACCCACCGCAGTTTTCAAACTCCCAAGTGGCTAGAGTATCTATTGGTTTTCTTCGGCACACTCTCGTGTCAAGGAGGCCCAATTGAATGGATCGGGACACATCGCATTCATCATTTAAACTCTGATACTGACACTGATCCCCATGATTCTAATAAAGGCTTCTGGTGGAGCCACATGGGTTGGCTGACTCATTATTGTCCCGCTCACGCTGATGTTCCTCGTTTCACCAAAGACATTGCCGAAGACCCAGTTTATCAGTTTTTAGAAAAATATTTCATTTTGATCCAGGTTGCTCTGGGTGTATTGCTTTTGGCTCTGGGTGGCTGGCCTTTTGTTATTTGGGGAATTTTTGTTCGCATTGTTTGGGTTTACCACTGCACTTGGTTAGTGAACAGCGCTACTCATAAATTTGGCTATCAGAGCTATGATTCTGGTGATAAATCGACTAATTGCTGGTGGGTAGCCGTACTAGTTTTCGGTGAAGGCTGGCACAATAACCATCATGCCTTTCAATACTCAGCTCGTCATGGGCTGGAATGGTGGGAAATCGATTTAACTTGGATGACTGTTCAATTGCTACAAGCGGTTGGTCTGGCTACTAATGTGAAGTTGGCCCCAACAAAAACTAGTTAGGGGTTAGGAGTTAGGAGTTAAGAGTTAGGACGTGTACCTTTTTAAACTCATATCTTCTAACTCCTAACTTTTCAAAAAGCTATTTACGGGTGCGCTTGTACCAGTTAGGTTGCTATAATCCGAAGCGCTAATGTGAAGAAATTTTGCGGCAAGTTGCTTTTTGGTAACTTGGTGGGGGATTTTGTTGTTTTTCAGGTGTCCATGACTACATCAATAATTAATAGCCAGAAACTAAGTGACGAGCCTGCTAATTCCGACTTCCGGCTCAAAGATATTATCAAAACCCTGCCACGGGAATGTTTTCAGCAGAACCGTCGCAAAGCTTGGACACAAGTACTGCTCAGTGTCTTGGCGGTTGCCTTGGGCTATTACAGCCTGATCATCACTCCTTGGTTTCTTTTGCCCCTAGCTTGGATTTTTACGGGCACTGCTTTAACAGGTTTTTTTGTAATTGGCCATGATTGTGGTCACAGGTCTTTTGCCAAACGTCGTTGGGTAAATGATTTGGTGGGACACTTCTTCATGATGCCGTTGATTTACCCCTTTCACAGTTGGCGCATTAAGCATAATTATCACCATACTCATACCAACAAGCTGGATGAGGACAATGCTTGGCATCCAATCAGACCAGAAGTGTTTGAAAATTGGGATACAACCCGACAGTCTGCTTTTAAGCTGTTCATGCGTAAACGCCTCTGGTGGGTAGGTTCCATTGGACATTGGGCTGTGGTGCATTTTGATTGGCGGAACTTCAAAACTAAAGACCAATCAAGTATCAAGCTTTCTGTGGCTGTAGTAGTTGTGTTTGCTGTGATCGCTTTTCCGATTCTCATCGCCACAACTGGTATCTGGGGATTTGTCAAGTTCTGGCTAGTACCCTGGATGATTTATCATTTTTGGATGAGTACTTTTACTATTGTTCACCATACTGCCGCAGATGTTCCTTTTGCGACAGCGAACAAGTGGAACGAAGCTCTAGCACAGCTAAATGGCACTATTCATTGCGATTATCCGCGTTGGGTAGAAATCTTGTGCCACGATATCAACGTTCATGTCCCTCATCATATTTCCACTGCCATTCCTTCTTATAATTTGCGGCTAGCTTACAGCAGCATCAAAGAAAATTGGCAGCCTTATCTGCATAATGAGTGTCAATTTTCTTGGCCTTTAATGAAGCAGATTACAGATGAGTGTCAACTGTACACAACTGATGTTGGCTATAAGACTTTCAACGAACATTACACAGAGCAATAAATAGCACTGTGATTACACTCCCGCTCTTGAACCAACGAGAGCGTTTATCATGCTGTGTTTTAATAAAATCTGGCAATTGTTTACTGAATAAAATTTTAGATAAATTGCCAGAAATTATCCTCTTGTGTGTTAGCGATCGCTAGTGTCGTGGGCATCCTAGAGATGAGATTATCTTGTCTCAAATCAAGTTCCGATTTATATCTAAACAAAAGAATCCAGTGCAATTAGATACCATCAGTTTCAATAATCCTCCTGGCTGTGAAACATCTGAGGATACGACTAAATTACCTTTCACTCTTCAGGATTTAAAAGCTGCAATTCCTGCTGAATGCTTTCAGCCGAATGTAACAAAATCACTTTTTTACTTCTTTCGTGACATCCTGATTATCGGTCTGCTTTATGCAGTAGCTAATTACCTGGATTCTTGGCTTTTCTTCCCGATTTTCTGGCTAATGCAAGGAACGATGTTTTGGGCTTTGTTTGTAGTTGGGCACGACTGCGGACACCAATCTTTTTCTAAGCAAAAATGGCTCAATGATTTGATTGGACATCTTTCTCATACACCAATACTTGTTCCTTATCATGGTTGGCGGATTAGTCACAGAACTCATCACAAAAATACTGGCAATATCGATAACGATGAAAGCTGGTATCCTGTGACCGAATCACAATACAAGGAGATGCCTTTAGCCCAAAAGATCGGCAGATATTATGTTTTTCTTTTGGCTTATCCTGTGTATTTGTTTAAGCGTTCTCCTAATAAGGAAGGCTCCCACTTTTTGCCCAGTAGTTCACTTTTCAAACCATCGGAAAAATGGGATGTCATCACTAGTACTGTACTTTTGATTGGCATGGTAGGTTTGCTAGGTTTCCTCACCTACCAATGGGGTTGGATGTGGTTGCTGAAATATTACGCTGTGCCCTACCTTGTGTTCATAGTTTGGCTAGATTTGGTGACATTCTTACACCACACTGAGCCAGAGCTTCCTTGGTATCGTGGAGAAGATTGGACTTTCCTGAAAGGCGCGATTTCTAGTATTGACCGTGATTATGGTTTAGTTAATCATATCCATCACGATATCGGTACTCATGTTGCTCACCATATATTCCTTAACATCCCTCACTACAACTTGCTGAAGGCAACTGAGGCAATAAAACCAGTGATGGGTGAGTATTTCCACAAATCGGAAGAACCGATTTTGAAGTCAGTATGGAATTCATGTATCAGCTGCCATTTTGTCCCTGATACTGGTAGTAAGGTTTACTACACATCCAACAATAAGTTAGCTAAAGGCTAAGACTCACATTCCCGACTTCTTTAAAGAAGTCGGGAATCTTATATTTTCGTCAGTGCTTTCTGACTATTAACTGTTGAGCACTCCCTCATTAAGATAAACTTTAAAAAAAATTGCATTAAAGATTACCTAAATACTTTACTAAACTTACCTTTTAAGGGGTGTTGGCGTAGCCCGCCGCAGGCATCGCATATTACATTATTGGTGATTTAAACTTTGTCAATATTTGAACGTCCTTAGTCTGTGGTAAATTTCAACTTCCTGGCTGTAAGGTTATTAAAATACAGAGGTAAAATAAAATATAGATAGATGATGTTTGTGGATTCTTGCCCCTACCCTTACAGAAGGATTTATTTTCTCCAAACTCTTGCTGTCTGGGTGGGTAAAGATTAACATATCTGTGGACAGACGCAATATCTATTTAAACAAACCCTGACAATAGTAAAAAACCCTTGGTCTGTCTACTTTTAATCCTGTTGAGCGCCAGTTAAGTTTATTTGCATGTAGTGGCTTAAGACCATTACCTGCTAGGGTTATAAATCAGCACAGACTATAGTATATACAATTTACCCAAAACTATTTCCACTTTAAAATCAGAGGTATCAATGATTATAACTAATCTTAGCAAACAAAGAAATGAATTTAAAGAACCTAAAGTACTCAAAGCTAAACCACATTGGCAAGGGCAAAATTTGAACGATACTGCTGTCAAAGGTAAAGATAACAAGATGCAAGATACTGCAACTGATAGCTCGATTTTAAATAGCTTAAATCGTGGTCGAGTTGCTATTTTTATTGATGGCTTAAGCCTATTTCATACAGCTTTACAACTCGGCATCGAAATTGACTACGTTAAATTGCTTTGTCATTTAACTAACGGTTCAAGACTGTTGCGTGCTTTCTTCTATACTGGGGTTGATATCAGCAATGAAAAGCAGCAGGGTTTTCTATTGTGGATGCGTCGTAATGGCTATCGTGTAGTAGCTAAAGATATCATGCAACCAGCAGAGAATTTCAAAAAATCAAATCTGAATGTAGAAATTGCTGTAGATATGATAACTTTAGCTCCTTATTATGACACTGCGGTTTTAGTCAGTGGAGATGGGGATCTAGCCTATGCTGTGAACGCTGTCAGCAGAATGGGGGTGCGAGTGGAAGTGGTTAGTCTACAAACTACTACTAGCGAAAGCTTGATTGATGTTGCTGACTGCTTCATTGATCTCGATAGTATTAAAGCACACATTCAAAAAGATTCTAATGTTGGTTATAGTTATCGCACGCCGTCAAATTCAAACCTTTAAAACTTTATTTCAAATCTATCGAAATCTCTACTGAGTTATTGCAAGCCTGTAGAAGATTTATCAGGTTGGATGGGGATTCAAACCCCATCCATAGATGACTGATGACTGTTAACCGTCAACTGTCATCAGTCAAAGTGAAATCCCATCCTCTTTTAGAGTTGGGATGAGCTTAAGGTAGCCAATACTATGGCGCAAGCTTGCCTAGCTTTAACAATGGGATTTTGCCCCAAGCCTTGTCCAAGTCTTGTTATTAATAGAAATGGATATTTTAATAGTTGAAGATGAACCAGAAATTGCTCATTTAATCAAACTCTCTTTAGAAAAAGAAGGATTTTTTTGTCGTATTAGCCGCGATGGTATGAATGCTTTACGGATGTTTCAGGAGCAACCACCTGATTTAATCATCCTAGATTTAATGATTCCTGGTTTGGATGGGTTGGAAGTTTGTGCCAGAATTCGCCAGAAACCAGGTGCAAAAGATCCTTACATTTTGATGCTGACGGCTAGGGGTGAAGAAATTGATCGCGTTATTGGCTTGTCTACTGGTGCTGATGATTATATGGTTAAACCCTTTAGCCCCAGAGAGTTGGTAGCTAGGGTGCGGGCACTATTGCGGCGTAGTCTCCGCCAAGGAGGACAACATCAAATCAATCGTACCCAACACTTTATTGTCGATGTAGACCAGCGAACTGCCAGTCGTCAGTTGAATTCTCAACAACCGGAAATTTTGGACTTAACTACCCTAGAATTTAACTTACTAACCACCTTTGTCAGCAATCCTGGTAGAGTTTGGAACCGCACTCAACTAATTGATAAACTTTGGGGAGATAACTTTTTTGGCGATGAACGAGTGGTGGATACTCATGTAGCTAGATTGCGAAAAAAGATTGAGCCTGATGCGGCAAATCCTACTTTTATTAAAACTGTTGTTGGGGTGGGCTATAAATTTGAAGATCCTCTGGTAGCGTAAATGTTATGAAGATGGGGCTGAGAACACGCCTATTTTTCTCCCACTTAGTGGTGATGATAGTGGGGGTAGCTAGTCTGGTGAGCATCAGCAAAATCTCTTCTCCTCGCTTGTTTGTCTTGCATTTGGAACGATTAGAAAATCGGGGGTTCGATTTAATCAATATCCGTACTGAATTGGTTACAGGATTTGAACTTGCTTGGCAACGAAGCACTATTTGGTCAGTCTTAGCCGGCACCACCGCAGCTGGAGGATTGAGTTACTGGGTGTCCAGACGGATTATGCAGCGGTTGACCGAGATGGAACAAATCACCCAAAAATTTGCTGCTGGTCAGATGGATGCACGATTACCTGTGTCTGACATTCCAGAACTCAGTGGACTGAGTGCTAGTTTCAATCGGATGGCAGCCAGTTTAGAAGGGGTTGAAGCACGACGGCGAGAAGTGATTGGAGATATGACCCATGAACTACGAACACCGTTAACAGTGGTGCGCGGTTACTTGGAAGAACTGGCTGATGGGGAAATTGAAGCGTCTCCTGAAATCTATCGGCGTTTAGCTAAAGAAACTAGGCGGTTAGAGCGCTTGGTAAACGATTTACAAGAACTGTCTAAGGCAGAAGCTGGCTATCTACCAATTAATATACAACAGGTAAATCTGCGTCCGTTGTTAGAGTCATTAGTGGAGAAATTCACCGACCAATTGTTGGAAGATGGGCCAGTTCTGCTCTTGCAATGTCCATCTGTGCTGCCTCCTGTATTGGCAGATATTGACCGCACAGAACAGGTATTGGTGAATTTGCTAGGTAATGCAGTGCGTTACACTAATGAAGGTTTAATTACCGTTCGTGCTGGGACTGAAGCATCTCAACTCTGGATTGCGGTTATAGATACAGGTATTGGTATCGCTCCAGAAAATTTGCCCCATGTGTTTGAACGCTTCTGGCGAGCCGACCAATCGCGCGATCGCCATTCGGGAGGCACGGGTGTTGGCTTAACTATTTCCCGTCGTTTAATTGAACTACAAGGCGGTCAGATTCAAGTAGAAAGCGAGTTGGGAGTTGGCAGTACGTTTCGGTTTTTTCTGCCTTTGGCTTAAGTTAAGTCAAAACCCTTGAGATACAAGGGATTGACACAAGGTAGCCACGGCTGTGTCATACCCAATTGCTAATTTGAAAGTATCCGAAATCTAGGTTTTTTGATGGATACCGAGATTTTGGAAATGCATAAAGTGTAATATTATGTCTACTTTTATTCTGGCTGCTTTTTTGGTTAGTTTTCTTAGTGTTTCGGGTTATGCTGCGATCACTGAACATACCGAAGTATTGCAAATAATTGACAAATTCCTCAACCCCAACTACGAAGAAGAGGGAATTGTCACGATTGAATCCATCCCAGTAACTTCAAACGGAAAAACTGAACTTGAGGCGCTAAGGGAGGAACTTAGGATACTCAAATCAGCAGAAGAAGTTTAACGGCATTTGGATTTAGTTTCAGACGCGATCGCCTCTATCTCTTCTGGAGTATCAATCGTTAATTTTCCGGCGTTGTAGTAGCGATCACGTATTTCCTTGGTTGCTCGGCGGATGCACTCAGGCTTTGTTTCGGGATTGGGGTAGAAAAAAGTGAGTGCAGCGAGTGATGTAGGGATTAAAACCATTGCTCCAATTACAGTCCAATCAATCCATCCGCGCTTTATTACTTCTCTAGTCATTAGTCATTAATCATTAGTTAACAATTTAGTATTCCCGGAGTCCAGGCCACTCAATTAAAAATTAAAGATTAAAAATTAAGAAAAATTTCTAGAATCTTTAATTTTTAATTTCACATTTTTAATTTTTAATTGGAGTAAAGCGACGATGGCTGATAAAAGAGTTGGTATCAACGTACAGCTAAAGCTGCTTTCAATCCCTAATAATCTAAGTTTGAAGTGAAGTGTATTTATTTGGAAAAAGTTAAAATCGCTGACCTGTAGTAACTTCAAATCTAACTTCTCCTTGGTCGCTAATTCCTAAGTCACCTCGAATCAGCCCAAAGGATGACTTGACTCGCAATCCTAAGCCATAACCAAAACCACTTCCAGGCTTGTCTCGCAGCACCCCTGGTTGTCCTAGCACGGTTTCGCTAGACCCGAAATCTGAGGCGAAGTCAGTAAAGAGAACTCCTCCGATTGACTGGAAAATTGGAAAACGATATTCCACGGAAGCTAAACCATAGCTGCGACCACTGGCAACTTTACCATAACCATAACCTCTGACAGAATCTAGTCCACCAATATTAAAGGCATCCGCTGGTGGAAAGTCTCCAATTGTGGTGCCAATTTGTAAATTAATCGCCAACATCTCTGGATTGTCGGTCGGTTTACCATTACCTATCCAACTAACTGGTAAATACTGAATATAGTCTCCCTGTAGGCGATTGCTGGAAATATTGCCCAGTCCAATGGGAATCGCTTGTTCTGTGCTGAGGGTGAGAATTGATCCTTGAGTCGGATTATCTCGGCGATCGCGTTGATCTCTGGATACAGCAAATGATACTGTAAATAGGTCATCAATACCAGTACCGCTGACAGATAGGGGACTCCCTAATCTATCGACCTGTGCAACGTTATATTCTTGATCGCGTAGGCTAATCCGGGTATAGTTGAGAGCCACAGTTGTATCCCAATCATCGAAAGATTGTAAGAGTCCCACAGAACCGCCAAATCTTCCCTCCCGCACTTTGTTGCCGTTAGACAATCTGATATCTTCGTTGAAGGTTCCCGATATATTTCGACTACGGAAACCTCTAATGCTATAGCCTAAGCGGTTTGGTTCTCCAGGACGATAACGACTAGTGAATTGACCATTAAACTGGACATCTTTACTGCTGAACTGCACAGTTGTATCTAATTCATCGTTAAGACCGCTGATATTTGCATCTTTGTAACCCACCCGACCGTATAGTCCAACATCATCGTTATTTCCGCCTCCTAAGATTAGAGAAGGGAAGGCACGTTCTTTGATTTCATAGATGATATTAACACTTGAGGCATCTTCTTCTCGCTCAACATTTACTTGATTAAATGACTCTAATCTTCTCAATCGTTGCAAGTCTGCTTGAAGTAAATCTTCACGGAATACCTGACCAGGCTTGAGTCTCAGCAGACCAATGATAAAATCTATCTGAGTACGCCCTTTGATCGGCTGACCTTTGTCATCAAGCAACTCATCTTTGTCATTAATAAAACGAATCTGGATGTCTTTGACAACTTTTTGAGAAAATACAAGCGTCTGGGTATCTCCTGAAGTCGCTCCTATATAATTACCATATTTGGCATACTCTCCCTCTATATGGATCGTAGCTTCCGGTGTCACAATATTACTAAACCCATCCTGAGTAGAAGATTGCGAGTCTGCAAGGGCCTCTGGATTTTTCCCGCCCACTAACATTACTGCGATCGCAACTACAGTTATTTGAACTCGCATATTGAAAATCCGTTAGTGTTATTAAGTTTACGACATAGAGCGGATATCTTGTGCGTAAGTTCTATATGAGCTTTGCTATTGGGTATTGCAAAAGACAACTGCTTGTTTTCCAGTACTCAGTATAAACTGTCAGATGGTTTTCAGCTTGCGATGACCTCCGGTCGGTCGGAGACCATCGCCTCCGGCGGGCGGTTACACCATCGCTCAAGTTGATAAAGTCCTCAAAGGTTTAGAAGTTGCGTTGCTGCCAGAAAAAGGTATAGTTTGGGAAATAGAATCTCTTCCCTAATACTATGACAGAGGAATACTCAGGTTTTAAGCTCTTATTTTGCTTTTTTATAGATAATTACAATGGAGAATTATCTGCTAAATCCACTTACAAATAAAAACTATGAGAGAAAAACCTAAACAGCAAATGCGTATATGGGCTACTTTGTGTCATTTATCAGCTTATTAGGATGGATATTAGTGTTTTTTTTAGTATTTATTGGTATCCCTTTATATTTACCTTTAAATCTTTTAGCTCCACTGATCATTTGGCTATTTTAAAAAACACAATACCCCTGGATTGATTTACAAGGCAAGGAATCAATAAATTTTCAATTCTCTTTAACAATATATACCTTAGTTATTATCGCCATATCTTTAGTTATAGTCTTAACTACCTTCGGTCGAGCAGTAACCATCAATGGTTCAAGTAATGAGATAAAAAATACTTTAGATAGCTTATTAATTGTACTTATGTCATTAATTATATTTAAACTTGTACTACAATCGTTTGTAGTGACTTTTGCCGCTATCAAAGCTTACAAGGGTGAGTATTATCGTTATCCTTTGACAATTAGAGTTTTACGGTAAAAAATGATTAAACATCTGTTATTTAACATCTACAATTTTGAAAAAACATTAAACTTTCACACCTTATTGTTTATGTAATGAGATACATTAGCATGATAAAATCTTAAGACTTTTTAGGTTTCCATAATTTCGCAATGATACTTAAGTGACGTTAATGCCTATCATCCAATAATTTTATAAAAACAGGATTTTGAAAATATCAGGCAATCAGAAAAATTATTCGCTAGAAAGTTTTATACAAGTAAAGACTCGGATATATTTAGATATGATAGACAAAATGATATTATTAAGTGAATAGTAAAATATACCAATATGGGAGTAAATAATGATATGATTGGGATTGCGATCGCAGGCACTGGATTTGGTCAAAAAGTCCATATCCCTGGATTCCAAGCACATCCTCAGACTGAGATAGTTGCTGTTTATCACCGAGATATAAATAAAGCTAAAGCTATAGCAGAATCTCATAAGATTCCCCATGCCTCCGATTCACTTGCAGATATTGTGGCATTACCAGAAGTGCAAGCAGTTAGCATCTCTACGCCGCCATTTTTGCACTATGAAATGGCAAAAACTGTATTACAAGCTGGGAAACATTTATTATTGGAAAAACCTACAACTTTAAATGCCGTTGAGGCTAAAGAACTTTATCAGTTAGCTAAAGCAAAAGGTGTTATTGCAACTGTAGATTTTGAATTTCGCTTTGTACCAGCATGGCAGTTGTTTGCTGAATTATTGTCAGAAGATTATGTGGGTGAGTTGCGCTTAATTAAAATTGATTGGTTAGGTTCTTCTCGTGCTGATACTTCACGCCCTTGGAATTGGTATTCTGACAAGGATAAAGGAGGCGGTGCATTGGGATCTTTGGGTTCCCACGCCTTCGATTACATTCACTGGTTATTCGGGCCAGTGCGTAGATTAAGCGCCCATTTAACTACTGCTATTCCTACACGAATTGACCCTGTTAGTGGAGAGTCTAAACCAGTAAATACAGATGACAACTGTATATTAACGTTGGAATTAGCAAATGGTACACCTTGCCAACTTTCTATCAGTGCAGTTGTTCATGCACCAAGAACCCATTGGGTAGAAGTATATGGCGATCGCGGTACATTAATTGTGGGTAGTGAAAATCAAAAAGATTATATACATGGTTTTCGTGTTTGGGGTTCTCGACCAGGGAAACCCCTAACGGAAATAGAAATACCGAATCGATTAATTTTCCCAAAAAATTATGCTGATGGGCGCATTTCAGCATTTATCCGCGTAGTAGACCAATGGGTACAAGGAATTGACCGCAATCAGGAAATTACACCATCGCTGCGAGAAGGAATTTATTCTCAGTTGTTGATGGATTTATCCCATGAATCCCATCAAAAAGCAAGTTGGATAGATGTACCTAGCTTGGATGGATTCCTTAGCAACTAGATAGAAAATGAGCAAAACTCCCCGCATTCGTATCCCACCGGAAGTAAAGAAATATGTTTTTCAACGTGACAAATACCAATGCCAAAGTTGCGGTAAAACTACTGAAGAAACTAACCTTAGCATTGACCATATCATTCCCCTCGCCCGTGGTGGTCAAAATGATATCAGCAATCTCCAAACTCTATGTTTAACCTGCAATCAGCAGAAAACAGATAACATTGATCCTCGCTTCCGGCGATATTTTCAGCTTTAGGCTAGGATCGTATGGGCTATTAGTTTCTCATTATCTATGCCTCAAAATCACAATAGCAATTCCCGAAGATTCCCCAATATTAAAACTAGGATTCTCTACCTCTTCGCTGTAATAGCTGTTTTAGTAGTAGCCTTTCCTTGGCTATATGAGATTAAAACGAAAGCTGGGATCGATATATCACCTGGCCGCCATACAGGAACCTTTTTTGAGAAACATACCCGCGGACTCTTCAGGTGTGAGTGGCTTTATCCCTACCATTGCGAGCGCTCCCAGATTAAGTAATATCATGTCCGGTTTATCAAGCTGAATAAAAAATGTTCGTTCGTAGTAAGGACTTTAGTCCTGGCTTTGGTGACTGAAGTCCCTACCAAAAAATACTTATTATGGATCAATATACTTGCAATACGGTTCGGTTAAGGGAAGAGACGCGATAAATCGCCGTCTCTACATCTGGGTTTTGTTGCTCATTCTGAACTGTATTGTATTATGGGTGATTTGGCGGACATCATAATCAAGGAAATTAAAAAGAGAAGGGGATAATTATCCCCTTCTCTCTGTGTGAAATTTTTCCCCCAACTGACTTAAGTTGATATCAATGCACCGCTACCGCTGTGCGTGTCTACATCTATCCCAACTGATTTGAGATTATACTGACATCAACGGCTAACTTTTTGCCCAACTTAAGTAACTGAAGACACTGATTATCTCCTTCATTCCCAAGGCTAGTGATACACACTGGCGCGATCTGACTGTGCAGACAACTAAAATATAGTTCTTGCGATCGCTGTAGGGAAATGTCAATATTTAGTTGATCCCCGACATCAATCAATCTCTCCAATAGTTGGATATCTGCATTAAAGCTGCCATTAGCATCGTGCAACAATTGCCAGAGCGATCGCGCAATTAACTGTTCTAACATCTGCTTACCGTCGGGAATATTCAGCCGACAACGCAGATGTTTTGCTTCAGTAGCGATCGCCTCCAATTCTAATATGTGACTCCAACTCTTTTGGGGATCAGCGATATCTTGCTCTAGCGATCGCAATGTCATCAGACAACGATGCCCTAAAGCAATATCTGCTGCTACCTGCAATTCTTGCGGTACTGCTAATTCATCTCGATGAAACGCCATCAGCACACCATAATTATCACGGTACGCTTGGGTATACAACTGTCCTAAACGTGTCAGCGTTTCCTCACTCAGCAGCCGCATAATCCGGTGGCGTTCTTCAGCAAATAGATTTTGCAAGTTGAAAGCTTCTTCGCCAAATAGCTGTGTCATCGCCAATATAGTATGAGCCGCGCTAGCTTGTTTTAGTGCGCCGAACAGCTTTTCTTTTAATTGGCTGTAGTCACGCCGCCCAGTAAATTGTTGAATACAGCAGTGGAAATCCCAGCCTCCCAAATGGAGAACCGCAAATACCAAATGCTCGCTTTCCCAAGTAATCTCTGATACCAGCTTTAAATTTCCCACAGCCAGAGTTAGCGATCCCATACGTTGCAGCTGGTAATCTAGCTCATTAGCAGCGTAGCAATAAACCTTTTTGTGGTAACGCTGAGACTGTTTATCAGCAGCATCTTTTCTAGGCAAAGAATTGTGCGTCTGTGCTGGTTTCTGATTTGTAAACAGAGAAGTAATAGCGTAATGGGCTGCTACTTGCTTAAAGCCCAGCTGGGCAGTTAACACGAGTTGCCGATAAATTTCGCCGCCGTGTTTGAAGTCATCCACATTGCTGGGGGCTAAACCCAGACGTTTGACAAAGCCTTTTTCCAACTGCACACCAGCCACTTCCCCTGCCAATTCCAAAGCACGGCCGGCGTAGCGCAGAATTTGTGTCCCCTCTGGACGGGAAATTTCTTCAAAAAACCAACCGCAACTAGTGAACATCAACAAAGCGTGACGCTGCATTTCCAATAGGCGTAGTGCGTCTACTTGTTCGGCTGCGGTTAGTTTGTGGGTTTGATGACGGGCTAGGAAACGGTTGACATTGGTAGCAGTGCGATCGCGCATCACTTGGATATATTCATCTCGTGTTTGCCAGGGATCACGAAATAACTGCCTACCATGTTCTTCATACACCTCAGTTAGCTGATCCCGCAGCCAATTTAGGGCATCCCGCAAGGGACGACGCCATTTCTGATGCCAAACGCTGCCTTCCCCACCGCAACCACAGTCATCTTGCCATCTATCTACACCGTGGGCGCAACTCCAGGCTGTGACTGACTTCAATTCCACTTCCCAACTGGGAGAATTGAGGCTGAGGTAGTGGGCGAAATTTGTTACCGTCCAACCTTGCTGCGGAAACTCTTTGGTAAAGGCGTAGGCTAAAGTTTTCTCAGTTCCCTTCTTGTGATGTCCGAAGGTTTCCCCATCAGTTGCCACAGAGATTAACTGTGTTGGCCGATGATCCCCACGCACGGCCGAACCAATACGTCCAGCAAAGTGACTGGAATTATAAACGACATCACTAAAACCCATGTCCCGCGATATTGGGCCATCGTAGAAGAAGATATCAATATAGGGGAGTGAGTGGGGAGTCGGGAGTGGGGAGTGGTTACTATCCCCATTCCCCTCATTAATCGAACTTAGAGGTGAAGATGAAGTGTCTAGCGTTGGCTTTAAATAACAACGATAGGGACGGGTGGGATCAATCTGACTACCACCGACTTCGTGCCATTCAGGATGGGGATGATCTTGAGTGGGGACGGGACGGCAACGCAGTGCTTGAGACGGTGCAAGGATAATGAAGCGAATACCCTCAGCAACCAGAGCTTCGAGGGTGGCATAATCCACACCTGTTTCTGCGAGCCACATTCCTTCGGGATCACGTCCAAAGCGGGAGCGGAAGTCTTCTTTACCCCAGCGAATTTGGGTATATTTGTCGCGTTCGTTCGCCAGGGGCATGATGATGTGATTGTATACTTGCGCGATCGCATTGCCATGACCATGCAAGCGTTGGCTACTCTTGGCATCCGCCTCTAAAATCCGCTGATAAACCTCCACATCGTAGCGTTCTAGCCACGACATCAGCGTTGGGCCAATATTAAAACTAAAATACTCATAATTGTTGACGATCTTCACCACTTCGCCTTGGTCATTTAAGACTCTGGCAAAGGCATTCGGACGATAGCATTCCCAATGAATCCGCTCATTCCAGTCATGGAAAGGTGCAGCGCTCGGTTGGCGTTCAATTGCGTCCAGATAAGGGTTTTCCCTTGGTGGCTGGTAAAAATGACCATGCACCGTCACATAAACACCATTAGCCTTTCTCAGGGGATCGGTTTCTTTGGTGTTTTTGGGATCTGAATGTAATGTTAACGTTGAGCCAGAGCTAGCTGGCATTTCAGCAGCAGAAGTCATGTATATTTATCCAAAACAAAAAACTTGCAGTTGCACCGAAAACATTGTGCATAAACCTTTCTACAATGGTTTTCACACAAAATCCGGTATAAACAACAACTATGGAATCCAACCAAATTTTTGACAAAGCGTTTTTATTGTAGTGGGAAATCTGCGTTATCGCACAGCCCTTTCCCTGAAGGCTCAAAATAATTAGCCATTGAACAAAGCCTCAGTTAGGGGTTTTCTCGTTAGCAGCGCCAATCAAAATTTTAATTGTCTTTTAATATATTAAACCCCATTTTTGGTGTAAAACTTTTGCTCAAATTCATAGTTTTGCAACAAAAAATTACAGAATCTCATTATATCGCAATCTAATTTTACATACACAGTATTGAACTGAAAACAGTACAATTTCTGAATTGCTCTACAGACGGTTGAGAGTATCCTATGGGAGTGCTGAGTGAAAGTAATTGTTAATTCAACACTCCAAATTAAAACTTAGGATTGCTCGCTGTGAATGATACCCTCAACTTAAGACAACAAATGTCAACCAAAAACATTATTCTTCTCGTTTTATTACTGTTTATCCCGGTTTCTGTAGCAGCCCACTTTCTGGAGTGGGGAGAATTGATCGTTTTCATTACAGCTGGATTAGCAATTTTGCCCTTAGCAGCTTGGATGGGTACAGCCACAGAAGAAATTGCTGTCGTAGTGGGACCATCAATGGGAGGCTTGTTAAACGCTACCTTTGGCAATGCTACAGAATTAATCATCGCCCTAGTGGCGCTGAACGCTGGGTTAATAGATGTAGTCAAAGCCAGTATCACGGGATCGATTATTAGCAACTTACTACTGGTGATGGGTTTTTCCATGCTTTTGGGAGGACTGCGCTACAAAGAACAGACATTTCAACCAATTGTGGCGCGGGTGAATGCTGATTCGATGAATTTGGCGGTGATTGCCATTTTGATGCCAACGGCAATGAATTATACCTCTCAAGGAATTAACGAACAAACACTGCAAAATTTTTCTATTGCTGTTGCTGTGGTGTTAATCCTGGTTTATGCTTTAACACTGCTATTTTCAATGAAAACCCACTCCTATCTATATGATGTGGGTGTAGCAGAGACAGAAGCAGAGGAAACCCCTCATGCTAAACCAAATATGATGTTGTGGGTTAGCGTGCTGCTAGTATGTACCTTGCTAGTGGCACTAGAGTCAGAAATGTTGGTCGATTCTTTAGAGGTGGCTACATCTCAGCTAGGTTTAACGGCGTTGTTTACAGGGGTGATTTTGGTTCCCATCGTCGGTAACGCGGCTGAACACGCCACAGCAGTCACCGTGGCGATGAAAAATAAAATGGATCTTTCCCTTTCGGTAGCTGTGGGATCAAGTATGCAGATTGCCTTATTTGTCGCGCCCGTGTTAGTTATAGCAGGGCGGGTAATGGGTAAACCAATGGATTTGGATTTCCAACCCTTTGAATTAGTAGCTGTGGTTGCGTCAGTGTTGATTGCAAACAGTATTAGTTCTGATGGTAAGTCCAATTGGCTTGAAGGCACTTTATTATTAGCTACCTATACAGTGTTGGGGTTCGCCTTCTACTTCCATCCAGTTATACAAGGTATAGGGTAGTACCGCAGGGCGGAAGTCAGAAAGAGGAAAAGGGGCAGGGAGCAGGGAGCAGGGGGAAACCCCATAAATTTACTTGCTCTGTACCTTTTTATTTCTGGTCAAAAGTTCGTAGTAAGGACTTTAATTTAGTCCTTATCTTCTAAGCACGCTTTGTGCTTAGTACAAACAAACCCTCAAAACGAGCTTAGACATTGTACTAGTTAGTAGTGCGAGGCCGAGTAGCCCGTCGTAGAAATCGCTCATATTTTAACGGATTCGCAAAAGTTCCCCACCCTCAACGCCAGTAAAATAAAGAGATATAAGAGCGATCGCCTGTATGAGCTACTGCCTTAATCCCCATTGTCCCAAGCCTGAAAATCCTGATCATGTCAAGTTTTGCCAGGCTTGCGGTTCTAAGTTACTCCTCAAAGAACGTTACCGTGCTATTAAACCAATTGGACAAGGTGGTTTTGGCAAAACCTTCTTAGCTGTGGATGAGGATAAGCCCTCAAAACCACGCTGCGTAATTAAGCAATTTTATCCCCAATCTCAAGGCACTAACACTCTTGCAAAAGCCGTAGAGTTATTTAACCAAGAAGCGGTGCAGTTAGATGAATTGGGTAAACATCCTCAAATTCCCGAACTACTGGCATATTTTACTCAAGAAGATCGGCAGTATCTTGTACAAGAATTTATCGACGGGAAAAACTTAGCTCAGGAATTGGCACATAGAGGTGCTTTCAATGAAATACAAATTCGGCAAATATTAAATGATTTATTGTCAGTTTTGCAATTTTGTCATGCTAGACACGTAATTCACCGCGATATTAAGCCAGAAAACATTATTTTACGCGAGAGCGATCGCAAACTAGTTTTAGTAGATTTTGGTGCTGCTAAATCTGCCACTGGCACTGCCTTAAATAAAACTGGTACTAGTATTGGTAGTCCAGAATATGTTGCACCTGAGCAAATGAGAGGTAGGGCTGTTTTTGCCAGCGATATTTACAGTTTGGGTGCTACTTGTATTAATTTATTAACAGTGCGATCGCCTTTCGATTCCTATGATACCAACAACGATACTTGGGTTTGGCAGCAATACTTGAAAGCTCCTGTCAGTAATCAGTTGAGTCGCATTCTCAACAAGATGCTAGAAAGTATTCCAATTCGGCGTTATCAAACAGTAGATGAAGTTCTCAAAGACTTAAATCAACAATCGCAAGTAGCAGCCACATCAGCGATTGCAGTAAAACCCCTCCCTCAATCTCCATCAAAATCTCCACCTACATTTGTATCGCCATCTCCTAGTCAAATTGATCTGGAATTAGAACAAATGAAAACCCAATTTTTGGGTAGTAACAAACCTCAGCTAAATAAAATACAACCACCAATTCCCACATCTGGGCTTTCTAGTACAAACGAAATAGATCAAGAATTAGAAGAATTAAAAGCCAAATATCTTGGTAATAATAATTCTTAAAATCCAATACAGTTCAGATAATACCGAAACACTTGTAGAGACGGCGATTTATCGCGTCTTCAAAGACCAATTAAGAAACGGCGTATCGAGTCTTCAAAGACCAATTACCTACACCAATAACCCTTAACCCAAGCGTATTACCTTAAAATCAATCAATAAGATACAGCAGTTTGATTTTGCATTTAACTCAGCATTAAAAAGAAAGTGACTCTGAAACTCAGAGCCACTTGTAATATTTATTCTGAAACAGTCTAAACTTTCTCAGTAAATTGAGAATTTAGAAGTGCAAAAGCTTACTTCCCAGCTTCAGCAATGGGAACCCATTCAGTATGGAAACTTCCGGGCTTGTCAAGACGTAGGTAGGTATGTGCGCCGAAGTAGTCGCGTTGTGCTTGAGTTAGATTTTGAGGCAAGCGATCGCGGCGATAGCTGTCAAAATAATCCAAGGATGCGCTAAATGCGGGTACTGGAATTCCCACTGTTGCAGCTGTCGCAATCACTTCCCGCCAAGCAGTCTGTCTGTCAAGAATTGTCTGCTTAAATTCGGGAGCTAACAGCAAGTTAGGCAAAGCTGGATTTTCGCTAAAAGCCTTCTTAATCTTATTCAAAAAGCGAGCGCGAATAATACAACCACCTTTCCAAATCCGCGCCATTTCGCCCAGATCCAAATTCCAGTTATATGTTTTTGAAGCTGTGGATAGCAACGCCATCCCTTGAGCATAAGAACAGATTTTTGAGCAATAGAGAGCATCGCGTACTTTATTGATAAAGTCCTTGGTTTGCCCGTCATACTTGCCACTGGGGCCTGTGAGGACTTTAGATGCTGCAACCCGCTCTTCTTTAATCGAAGATATAATCCGGGCATTAACTGCTGCTGTAATTGTGGGAATAGCAACTCCCAATTCCAACGCAGTTTGCACAGTCCAGCGTCCAGTTCCCTTTTGACCTGCTGCATCAACAATCAAATCCACGAGGGGTTTATTTGTTTCTGGGTCAATATATGGGAAGATATTCTTCGTAATCTCAATCAAAAATGAATCAAGTTCATCGGTGGTATTCCATTCAGCAAACACATCATGTAGCTGACTGGGGTTTAATCCAGCGACATTTTTTAGCAAGTCGTAGGCTTCAGCAATTAGCTGCATATCGCCATACTCAATGCCGTTGTGTACCATTTTGACATAGTGGCCAGAACCACCAGGGCCAATGTAGGTTACACAAGGGCCATCATCGACTTGGGCAGCAATTTTGTTGAAAATTGGTGATAGAAACTCGTAAGAGCTTGTTGTACCTCCAGGCATCAGAGATGGGCCATTTAGTGCCCCTTCTTCACCGCCACTGACACCCATACCAAGATACCGAAGCCCTGCGGGTTCTAATTCCTGAGTGCGTCGTTCCGTATCTTCAAACCAAGAGTTGCCACCGTCGATAATGATATCGCCTTCCTCTAACAAGGGTTTGAGTTGAGCAATCACCGCATCCACTGGCTTACCAGCTTGCACCATTACTAGAATTTTGCGGGGACGTTCCAATAAGGCAACGAATTCTTCTAGAGTAAAAGCGGCTTTGACGTTCCGTCCTGTAGCACGCTGCGCCATAAACGCATCCGTTTTTTCTCGGGAGCGGTTGTAAACTGCAATTGGGAAGCCATTGCGCTCCACGTTTAGAGCGATGTTCTCACCCATAACGGCTAATCCAATCACACCAAAGCTTTGTAGTGTCATAAAAAATTTCTGGCTAACTCTTGCAGATCCTTTACCTATAAGGGTAGTCCGATATTTTCCGTTCTCCCCTAAAGAAGACCTTAAGAGTTGAATAAACGACAAAAATCCACAACTAACACGGATAATTAATTTTAATTTGTATCTAAATCAACAATTGACTGGCAAAATTTGCAAAATTTAAATAGTCAAAGGACGCAGTAAGGAGTAACCAAATAATGCTGGCATTTGTCCTAGCTTTGGTGGTCGGTCTTGGTAGTTTAGCCATCTATATAGCAGCTTTCTTTTTTCCAGAAATCCACCGCAAGAATGACTTTATCTGGAGTGGTGTAGGACTTTTCTACGCTTTAGTCTTATGGGTGTTTGCACCACGTATTACTGGGGGCTTGTTGCTGGGTCATGTGGCTAGTGTGGCTCTTTTGGTCTGGTTTGGATGGCAAACTCTATCATTACGTCGCCAACTGACCCCGCAGGCACAACAAACCCAAGTACCCAGTCCAGAGACGGTGAAAACTGGCATTCAGGAACAGGTGAATAAGTTCTCCCTTCAAGAACGGCTGGGCCAGTTGCAACAGGGTCTTGGTAGCACCTTCAGTGGCGTTAAATACAAGGTACAACAGACTGTTAGCAAAAAAACACCCACAACCCCCAGACCTGAAGACATTACCTCTGTACTGGCAGAGAAACCTACTGTTGAGATTATCGACAAAACTACTGCTATACCAGAAAAACCAGCAGATGAGACAGTTACTACTGACACCGAAGCAAAAACCGAAACTGTACCGGAAGCGATTCCACCACATCCCCCATCTCCTGAATTGGTGGAAGCAGCGCAACCAGATGCGGAGACTGAGGATAAGCAACCGATTCCCGTAGAAGAAATTGCTCCCGATGCGGTACTCGCTCCCCCAGCGGAAGCACCACCAGAAGAAATACCGCCTAATCAAGCTAGTTGAATGCTGTGAAACCCAACGTTAACCTAATATGATGTTGGGTTTCAGAGCTAATTTCAAAAGCTAATTCAGAATGGATAGAAGCACAGATCTGAAGCGGTTATAACAAAATTCCCGACTTTTAAAATAAGCCGGGAATCTGAGCCTTTGCAACAGGCAAAGCACTACCATTAGGCATAAAAACCTTATACCAATTCACGAAAACCCCGATACATAACTAGATTATCGTAAGGGCATGGCATTGCCGTACCCTTACTAGCCATAACATAATCTTCAACAGAAAAGTTATTCAATTCGGGCGCGGAGTGCAGGAGAGCGAAAGAGAGTTGCAAATCCAGCTTGCCGCTCATTTAAAGGTTCTAGAGCATCGTTCCAAAGACTTTCATAATAAAAGAAAGTTATGCCTAGACCGCGTTCTTGAGCAGCCCGCACCTGAGACTTAATTTGCTGCATAGGAACTGGATTATTTCGTAACCCTGTCATAACGCCAATTCCAGTTGGAATTATTTGTTGTGCTTCTTGAATTTCTGGGCGGGAAATATTAGCCACAAAACTTTGCAGATCCGGACGATAAATTTGCACGATTAACTCATCCACAATATTTTGCCGCATCCAACCCAGCCAATCTTGGAGGTGAAACTTGTAAGCAAAATCATAGTAATTAGGAGAAACAGAAAAAATCGCCTGGGGTCTTCTCTGCTTCACAGCTTGGTTAAGTTGTACCATGAACGCTGTAATTTTATCTGCCCGCCACTTTACCCATGCCGCATCTTGGGAATTACTTGGGGGAGGATTCTTCGTTTCTTTGGTGTACAAAGCAACTGTATATTGGTCGTAGCCAAATTCGTGGGGCAAACTCATGTGATCGTCAAACTGAATGCCATCGGCATCATATTGGGTGACAGTTTCCAGCACTAGATTAGTGATAAACTGTTGCACTTTTGGATGGAACGGATTGAGCCACATCACCTCACCCGCCGCACTAATTGAAGTTTGGCTACCATCCCGCTTTTGTGTGAACCAATCAGGATAATTCATTGCCAATTCTGAGGTTGGGGGAGCCATAAAACCAAACTCGAACCAGGGAATTACTAGCAATCCTTTGCGATGGGCTTGGTTAATCAGGTCTGCAAGAATATCATGTCCATCTGAACCTTTGTAGACAAAAGGTTGAATACCCGCACGTTGTGCGATCGCACTGGGATACATTACATAGCCAGAATTCCAAACCACAGGATAGATTGTGTTAAAGTTCAGCCGTCGTAATTGACTCACCGCATCTTGCACTTTGTCCCGATTTTTGAGGGTGTCAAAATCATTGTTGGTCATCCAAACCCCACGGATTTCCTGACGGGGTAACTGTGCGATGGCAGGGGTGAAACTGTCCACCAGTAATACGGTAAAAAAGGATATTAAAATGAGAATCGGAAAAAGAGACTTGAGTAGTCGCCGCCAAGTTTGAACAATAAAAGGTGATTTCATAGATTTGAATGATGCATTAGCTACCCACACACGCCATTGCTCGCTTTTACGATTGAATCTACTAACCATATAGTCTACAAGTATTTATGCTTAGTACAGGATTGATGAGTTGGTAGTTGTTCGTTCCCTGCTTATGGAACTTTTGCACCAGAAAAACTAAAGCAGACAATATTTAAGATAGTTGACGCAGCTAGTAAGCATTTGTGCCCAATAGATATTGGTATGAGGAATAGGGGAATGGGGAAGAGACAAGGAAGGGGCACAAGGTAAAATTTTCTCCTTTATCTTCCCCTGCCTCCCCTGCTCCCCGATCTTCACACTCCCCCACACCC
>NZ_WBKL01000035.1:0-38688 GCF_015714705.1 Nostoc sp. NZL
TTCCGGTGGCAGACTGCTCAGTTGATTACTGTAGAGGTCGAGGGTTTGCAGGTTGGTGAGTTGGCCAAATTCCGGTGGCAACGTTGTTAAGCCTTGTCCAGAAAAGTCTAATTCTGTCACCTTGTCTCTAGCAGCTTGTTTAATAATTGGCAGCAGTTCTTCGTTAGTCATTTTGGGTTTTACAGAGGCGATGCCTGACAAGGAGTTGCTGCTTGGACGCGCAGCAGAGAAATTGAGCTAATTAATTATGTCGCCAATAAATAGTTTTTTCTTCAGTGTAATATCTGTGAATTTTTGTGTGCTAAATCATAAATTAATAGTAAAAATTGTGACATCATATTCTACTCAAGAGTATAGTTTCAAACAACATCAATTTTTGAAATGATGTTTATACTTAGAAGTAAGTAAATGAAAACAGGTGCATAATGAAACTACAAGATTTCTTGGGAAAAGATGAGAAATGGTCATTTGATGCGATCGCAGAAGATGCAGACTTGGCTCGTCAGATTCAGATATTGTTAATCGGCTTAGGTTTGCTAGAACCTCCAGCCGATGGTAAATTTGGCCCTGTTTCTGTGATATCTCTCAAAAAATTTCAAGAATTAATAAAGACTGAAGAGAGTGGCTTTTTAGGAGCAGCCACGGCCAAAAAACTAATTGAAACCAAACCAGACGATCTTCCTAAACCCCCTTTAAAACTTGGTAATGACATTGCCAGCAGGATTATAAAATACTTGCTATCTAAAAATTATGAGGTATTTACCAATCCAAAAGAATACAACATTGTTTATATAGAGGGTATAAATGCAGACTGGACTCTTAACAATGATGCAGCCAACGAATTTAACGATCGACGGATTGTCATTGAAGTAGTAAATGGTGTTCCCAAAATCGTAGATCATTGGGAAGCTACTACAGAACCAGGGAAGTACTACACTTATAAACCGATGAATCCCAAAGGAGCAGCTAGGATTCAGTTTGGGCAATACAAAGCTTGGGCTGTTGGTACTCACGGCACAGCCGAACCTCACGAAGCATTAGTGCAAGTTGGAGATATAACTGTTTGTAGAGATTTCAACAAAGATTTTAAACGGACTGGTGACAAACTTGATACAGGTAATAATTTTTATGTGAATCAACACTACGGCTTTGATTTCCCCAGGAATGATATTCGCCTTGCCAGTGCGGGTTGTTTGGTGGGACGTACTCGTGAGGGACATAGAGAGTTTATGGCGATTATTAAACAAGACCGCCGTTATGTCGCTAATCGCAAATATACTTTTTACACTAGTGTGATTCCTGGGGATGATTTACTGAAAACGTTTCCAGGATGAGGTAATGCTTAATTGGTAGCACAGCTATTATAAGTGTCTAAAGTGAAACACAAAACCTATCCCTCTCCGAGTCGGAGAGGGACAGACTTGAACTAAAGTTCAAAGTAGGGAGAGGTTTGTTTAACTTTGTTCTTGTGGTTGCCCTATCTGCGCCGTCAATTTCTCTTTATCCTGCCTGCGTTTTTTGGCGTAAAGTTGAATAGTGACTGCCATCAAAATAATCATGGCGAAAATAGCCCAAGCAGCGATATCTGTAGGTAGATTATTTTTAAACACGGCCAGCAGGACGATCGCTACTAACATAACTGTGGGTGCTTCATTTAGAGCACGTAATTGCTGACCACTCCAGCGACATTCATCTACTGCTAATTTCTTCATCAGCCGAGCGCAGTAATGATGATAGCCAATTAAAATAGCAACAAACAGCAGTTTTATATGCAACCAACCCTCTTTTAAAATATCCGGTTCAGTGCTTACTAAACCTATGGCCATTGCGATCGTCACAAACATTCCTGGGTTAGTGATGATATAGTAGAGGCGCTTTTCCATAATTTGATACTGATTTTTCAGTATCGTTCTTGCTGGTTCAGGTTCAAGGTTCGCTTCAACGTGATAGATAAAAAGACGTACCAAGTAGAACAAACCAGCGAACCAAACTACAAATCCAACAATATGAAAGGCTTTAAACCATGAATAAGCCATTAATTCTAAACTCCTTTACTTGTGGTTGTGATCCATTTTTAATGATAATAATAAGTTCACAAATGCAGGCGGGGATAACATTATAATTCTGGCAAAATTTCAGAATTAATTTCTTTGCCACAGATAAATCATCGTGTTTATCTGTGGTTTCATTTTTATAATATCGATTTTTGCCAAAAGTATATTGTCAATGAGCATCTTTACGACGCACAAAGGGTAGAAGGTCTTCCAAAATCGCCTCGTGGTAGTGTTCTTGAGGATAATGCCCGACGTTATTAAGTTTTATTAATTCGGTATTTGGTACGGAATTGGCAAAGTTTTCGGCAATGTCTACGGGTAACCAAGGGTCAATCATCCCCCATTGAATCAGAATTGGCTGTTGCCATTCTTTAAAGCCAGATTCGATTTCTTTCATTGCTGAATCAAGCTGTAAATTGCGAATACTTGATAAGAGGCTCCGCCCAGATGAAGAACTTTTCAAAAATGGTTTTCGATAAATATCTAAATCCTTATCTCCTATGCGATAACGGCTTCCACCTTCTAGAGTTCGGTCAACTAAAAGAGGGTCTTGGGTCATTACTTCACCTGCCAAAGGTAGACCCATTTGTTTAATTTTCCAGGGTAATTTGGCAGTAGTTGATATTGGTGTATTTAAAATAGCTAAATTGGCAATTTGTTCTGGATGACGCAAGGCATATTGTAGCCCTACAGAACCTAAAAATCCTTGGACAACTAAAGAAAAATGCTCAAGTTCTAAAGCTCTGATAAATCCTTCTAAAGCTGTAATAAAAGCATCGGGAGTGTAAGCAAAATCTCGTTTTTCTGGTTTTGCAGAAAAGCCATAACCAATCCAATCTGGAGCGATCGCTCTTGTACCTTGACTCCCTAAAGCAGGCATAATATGACGCCAACTGTAACTTTGTGAAACTAAGCCGTGTAGCAACACCACAGGTGCTAAGTCAGTTCTGCCAATTGGTGAAGATTCCCGATAAAACCATTCCAGTGAATCTACATTGATTTTATGTTCTGTTATTGACACGCTATTTTCCTATGGATTTTGAATGTAGAAGCCTTATACAAAAGCACAAAGATAAAAAGATGTTTTTATAAAAGGGATTGGGCATGAGTTATTCTTTCTCTCCCTGCTTTCCCTGCTCCCTCATCTCCCTCATCCCCGCACTCCCTGAGGAATAATCATCTCACGAATCGCATAAGCTGTAGCGGGTGCTAGTAAAACGCCGTTGCGATAGTGTCCGGTAGCTAGGAGGATGTTACTAAACCCTGGCAACTTACCAATAACTGGGGCTGGTCGTCCTTCAGGACGGGGACGTAACCCCGACCAACTGCGGAGAATAGTTGCTGTGGCTAACTCTGGGCAAAATGCGATCGCTTGTTTTCTAACAGATTCCAGCAGTTCTTTATTTGGCGGTATCTCATCGCCATTGCTGGGAAATTCTACTGTTGCACCCACCCAATAATCTCCACCACCCACAGGAACAATATGGACATCGTTACCCGTAATGGCCGGCTGGAAGTCGGGATTGCCTAACGGATGCCCTACTTGCATTTGCAACGCTTGCCCAAGTACGGGGCGGATATCAATTATCTGATTTAATTTTGCCGTCAATGGTGTTGAACCTAGCCCCGCTGCGATTACAAACCAATCTGCGGCTATTTTTCCTTCTGTAGTCTCAAGTTGATTGCAAAATTGGAGAGAAGATTCATCTGGTGAGGCTTGGGCATCCAAAACAGTCACGCCAAATTTGAAAGTTACACCATTTTGCTGGGCAGCCTCAACTAAAGCTAATGTGAGAGCAATTGGATCGAGTTGGCGGTCTTGGGGAGAATAGACAGCACCAGTAATTTTTTCATTATTAATTTGAGGACAGATATTCTGGAGTTTAGCAGTGTCCCATCTTTCTAAATGCCAGCCTTGAGTGTGGCGAATTTCTATTAGCTTTTCCCATGCTGAGATCCCGTCTGGGGATGAATCAGACAAAAGCATGAGAATTCCCTGGCGATTAAAAGGGATTTTGCGACCTGTTAAAGCTTCTAATTCAGGAATCAAAGTTTCATAGCGTTGGATGCTAGTTTGCCGCATTTGCCAAGCTTTGCCCTTGATTTTTTGGCTGATTGCGCCCATCAAAACGCCAAGTGCAGCGCCCGTGGAAGCTTGTGCTGGTGGTTGCCGATCGCAAACTGTGATTTTTAGCCCTTTTACTTGACTAAGTTCATAGGCGATCGCAGCCCCAACTACACCACAACCGATAATAACTACATTCATGATTTCTGCTTAAAGTGAGAAGTTAGAAGTGAGAAGTTAAAAATTCCTAACTCTTAACTCCTAACTCCTAACTCTTAACTCCTAACTCTCTTCTGTTTTCGGAAGCAGGTCGAGGAATTTGTCAATCTCTGCGAAAGCAGCTTGGGATTGATTCAAGGCAACTAGAGGATTGCCAGCACTAGTAGCTTTATCGAGTTTAACCAGGTCGTTAAAAAAATCTCGTGTTATTTGACGTGCTTTGGGTTGGTCTTTGGGTAGAAGGTTGGGAGTAACATAAGTCAGATTCAGCTTTGCTTCCGTTATCGGGCCATGTATAAAGTTACGCACATTGATCCAATCACCTTTTTTAATCAGGGTTGTCAATTCTTCTGAGCGATCGCGCACAGCCTGAATTTCAGGAACATAAGCCTGAATTTTTTCAAGTTGTACTGCTGTGTAAGTCGGAGGTGCCACCGTGACACTAGGACCGCCACAACTAATGAGGAATGTGGCCAATAATACTAGGAAAAATGAAAAAATCGAGCGTTGACGCGCCATACATTGAAATTGATTACTGTTTTTTTGCCGATTCACAGTGTCATTTTAGATCGCTAGCGTAATTTATCGTTCCTGTCAGCCAAGGATTTTGCAGAAAATCTCGATATTTTTTACAAACGGCAGAGTTTCATCTGCTTTTGAGGAATTTTTAAGTACAATTACTTAATAGGTGTTACCCGTCCCAACAAGAAGCGATTTTTGGTATCTGTCTAGTAACCAGGATTGTTAGGGAAGTATGATTTAGAGTTGCTAAATCTCAAAGGTCTTGATAAGCTGAAACACCAATAAGATAAGCCTTCTGGCGGTTTTACTGTCTTCACATCCCGGAAGATGCCGACGCAAAATAGGAGTGTTTTTTAGTGAACGCAGCTGAACAGGCAACGAACCTTGAACTCGCCAGCAACATTGCTACGGTGGTTAATTTGTTCAAATTCGAGTTTCCTGATGCCAAATCTGATCTCAAACCCTGGAAAAATGACCCGGAAACCAGGGAGTTAGTCGATCCAGACTCTATAGATATTGGCTTTCACTTTCCTGGTATCAGCAAATCTTGGCGAAGTCGCAGTATTTTAATTCAAATCCGATTTTATCAAGATCCTATCAATAATTCCCGGCGTGCGATCGGCGTGGAGGTAGCTGGATTCGATCATCGTGGTGAAGCGTGGCGACTTTCTACGGTAGAAAACTGGAGTGTTGTCGGTGCATCTTCGCCTTCTGATGAAATCGAGGATAAGCTCAAACAAATTTGCCGCCAGATTTTAGAAGTATTTAATAAACCAAGTGAATGAAGTCAACTTGTGTCAGAGAAAGTAGTGTTACTAATTCGTAATTCGTAATTCGTAATTCGTAATTAAATAGGTACAAGCCCCTTGATTCATCAATGGAAATATAAAAACGCGTAGTATCATTATTTTAAGCCCCTGAACTTCAGGTATGGGGTAAAAATATGATCTGCGAAGGGTGCGATCGCAATTACTGTAAATATTTTTGTTTACCTACTTAATGAGCCTCTGAACTCCGTCAACGAGTCTTTTATCAACGTTAACGAGGCTTTTATCTCCGTCAACAAGTCTGTTTTCATTGATTAAATCCCCGACTTCTTGAAGAAGTCGGGGATTTGAATCTAGCTTAAGTACGTAACGCACCATCCAGGTTTTCGGTGCGTTAGCCTACGGCATAACACACCATACGAAACTACGAGGCTACCAGTTACCTACAGGTTGAGCAGTAGCACCCAGCATTGATGGATCGATTGAAATGCCCAATCCTTCAGCTACACGACGACCATAAGAAATATCTGCCCGGAAGAAGTGGCAAAGTTGGCGCATTTGGATGTCTTCCCTTGCTTGAGAGAGACTACCGACGATATTTTTAGCAAGACGCTCTTGCTGCTCAGGAGTTAGTAACCGATACAGATTACCTGCCTGGGTATAATCGTCGTTTCCTTCACGATGACTGTAACGATCGACTGTGACATCGCCCAAATGACTAGGTGGTTCTGCATAAGCTGGATTTTCTTTGGGCGTACCCTCAGCACTATTCGGTTCATAGTTAGGAACGCTACCGCCGTTGTTCCCTGATGCCATAAAGCCATCTCGCTGATAATGCATCACTGGACATTTGGGCTGGTTAACGGGTAGTTGCTGATAGTTACCACCCAAGCGATACCGTTGAGCATCTGGGTAAGAAAAAATTCGAGCTTGAAGCATTTTGTCTGGAGAGAAACTAACGCCAGGAACTACCGCACTAGGGCTAAAAGCGGCTTGCTCTACTTCGGCAAAATAATTCTCAGGGTTACGATTTAGCTCTAATATCCCAACTTCAATTAAAGGATATTCCCCTTGTTTCCAAACTTTGGTTAAGTCAAAAGGATTATCAGGATGTTTTTCCGCTTGCTCCTCAGTCATCACCTGAATACACATCCGCCACTTAGGATAATCTTTTTTAGCGATCGCTTCAAACAGATCGTGAGTCGCATGATCTGGATCTTCACCCTTAATCTTAGCCGATTCTTCCTCAGTCAAGGTTTGATGCCCTTGCAGAGTCTTAAAGTGAAATTTACACCAGACGCGATCGCCTTCAGCATTAATTAAACTGAAGGTGTGGCTACCAAAACCGTCCATGTGTCGATGGGTTTTGGGAATGCCCCGATCTGAAAAGAGGATCGTCACTTGGTGAAGCGATTCTGGACTGAGTGACCAAAAATCCCACTTTGCATTCTGATCTTTACAATTAGTTTGGGGATTGCGCTTTTGGGTATGGATAAAATCAGGAAACTTCAAAGGGTCGCGGATGAAGAAAATAGGGGTATTGTTACCTACAAGATCCCAGTTACCCTCCTCAGTATAAAACTTGAGGGAAAAACCTCTAGGGTCACGCTCGGCATCTGCTGAACCTTTTTCTCCTCCCACTGTAGAAAAACGCAGAAGAAGTTCCGTTTTCTTGCCAATTTCAGAAAAAAGTTTGGCTTTACTGTAGCGGGTGATGTCATTGGTGACAGTCAAAGTACCGAAAGCAGCCGCACCTTTAGCGTGGACAACGCGCTCAGGAATACGTTCCCTATTGAAGTGAGCCAGCTTTTCTAGGAGGTGGAAATCCTGCATTAATACTGGGCCACGTGATCCAGCTGTGAGTGAGTTCTGGTTATCGGCAACAGGAATACCGTCAGCAGTTGTCAAGTTTTGGGGTTCAGTCATGGGTAAAGAAGCTCTCCATTAAGTTACTCAGATTGCCCACAGTACATTTTAGTTAGTAGATACCTACTGATAGAACAAACTAATTCATAGTCATAACGAGTTTATATATAAAGCATACTCGATATGATTATGAATTACCATAAATTGTTTTGTATCTTGGTAGGATGTAGAGAGGCGATACATCCTGTGTCTACTGCCTTTCAGGTATTTAAATGTTTGAGAATCAACGAGCAAACATCTGTCGCCTCAATTTGATTTTCATTAACTAGGTGAGTTTGATGGGTGATAAATAGAGGCCCTTCATCTGGAGAAGTAGTAATGTGACCGTGAGAGCCACGTACTAGAGAAGCATCTAGAGGAATCACATCCATTAAGTAGCGAAAACCCAGTTGTTTCTTAAGTAGCTTGAGAGCAATTTTTCCTTGAGGAAATTTAATTTGCGGATCAAGGAAAAGTTCTACAGGATCATAACCAGGTTTGCGGTGGATATCTACAGTTCTAGCAAAATCAGGCGCTTTCGCATCATCGAGCCAATAATAATAGGTAAACCAAGCGTCAGATTGAGCGATCGCCACTAACTCTCCCGATCTAGGATGATCGAGATGGTAGGTTTGTTTACCCTCTTCATCTAATACCTGCGCCACGCCTTCAGTCGCTTCTAAAAGCGATCGCACTTTTGGGATATAGGCCGGATCATTCACATAAACATGAGCAATTTGATGATCGGCAACGGCAAAGGCAATGCTAGCACCAAAATCGAGTAGTTCTCGCCCTAATTCTTCTCGCACAGCAATTAAACCATTTTCCCGTAGTACGCGGTTCAAATCCACAGCTTTAGAAACTGGAGTAATACCATACTCAGAAAGAATAATTACCTGAGTATTGCGTGCTTCAAAATATTCAATCAAATCGCCACACACAGCATCAATTTCTCGTAAATCTGCTTTAATTTGTGCCTGATTGTTACCAAATTTTTGCAGACAGTAATCTAAATGTGGTAAATAAACTAGTGATAATGTAGGGCTGTAACGTTCCTCAATCCATTTTGCAGAATTGGCAATCCATTGGCTAGAACTAATGGAAGTTTTTGGCCCCCAGAAATCGAACAAAGGGAAGTTTCCTAAATCAGATTGAATTAGCGATCGCACATCACTAGGATGGGTATAAATATCAGGTAATTTTCTGCCATCTGCGGGATACATCGGACGCGGCGTAATGGCATAATCGACTGAAGAATACATGTTGTACCACCAAAAAAGGTTGGCACAAGTGAAGTTTGGATCAATTGATTTAGCTATTTCCCAAACTTTGGGAGCCTGCACTAGTTTATTAGATTGTCGCCAAAACTTCACTTCACATTCATCGCGGAAGTACCAACCATTAGCGACAATTCCATGTTCATCAGGCAATTTTCCTGTCAAATAAGTAGCCTGAACCGAACAAGTTACAGCAGGTAACACTGTTGCGATCGGGACTACTTGACCTTTAGTAGCCCAAGAAGATAAAAATGGTGTGTTTTCTCCTAGTAAACTGGGCGTTAATCCCACGACATTTAGAACAACCGTTTTCTGCATAAACTTAATCCTCTCCTATACCAATTAAAAAAAATAAGTAGGAACGCACAATAACGTATCTCTACAGATTTAAACCAGACAACCCGTTTAATTCGTAATTAATAAATTACGAATTACGAATTAATTTTAATACCCACTCATATTCCCGCTGAATAGAAGTCAGCAAATCTATCTTCATTTCTGATGGCAATACATCCCAAGTGTAAGTTTCAATTTCTAAATGGGAGCAAGCATTATTAGTTTTAAGTAGATGCAAAACAGTAGCAATGTCATCTTGGGTAGATTGCAAAATTTGATAATCATGAATAAAAATTGGCACATGGAAATGAGTCCGCCATTCTTCAGCTAGAGATTGCTCTAAATGTGGTAAGGCATTTATTAAGTCAGGATAGTGATGGAGTGTACCATCACTGCGACGTTCTATTACTTGGTGAAGATAAGTAGATTCAGCAAAAGGACGTAAGCGTTCAACTATCAAACTACGCTTCTCAACATCAGCAGGTATTTTTACTTTAATTGCAGCGCTGATTTGAATTTTGCCAATCTTAATTCCTGCCGATTCCAAACGTGTAAATACAGAAGCTGGCTGCTCATATTCAACGGAAAAATGGCAGGTATCATAGCAAATGCGAACGTGTTCTAGCAATTTAGTCTCTGCTAAATTCTGCTCAATATTTAATTTTTCTGATAAATAACTACCACCAATTGGCAATAACCAATTTTGGTAGAAGTCAATTACTTCTGAGGTGTTTTCAATTAAACCATCAGGCTCAGGTTCTAAATCAATATGGAGTATCTTTCCAGTTTCTTCGCAGATGCGAATCATTTCTACAACAACAGATGCGATGTTCAAACAACTCTTTTTCAGAACAGTCTCGAAAGTTGTTTGGTCTTTTACCCACCAAGGTTTATAGGATAATGGTAGTGTAGAAATTCCGCCATCAAGTCCTTGGGGTAATAGACTAGCTAAAATATGTGCCAAGTTTAATGTATAATCAGCCCTTTCTTGTCTAGACCAATCTGGTGCATAAACTTGGTCTTTTACCACTTGTCGATGAAATCCACCATAAGGGAATCCGTTTAAGGTGAAAACATATAAATATTGTTGAGTTAACCAAGTTTGAAATTGAGCCAGGTTATTACTTTCTAAAAGTTCTTTTGCAGCAACATCTGCTAACCTCAAACCAATACCAAAAGGTTCTGTAGGTGATAAACGTGATTTGAGTTCGGGAATATACTTCTCTAAATTTGCGAAAACCTCTAGCCAACTTTCACCAGGATGAATATTGCTGCAATAAGTTAAGTGAAAATTATTGTTTTTTGTAATTTTCATTTTCTAGCTCTATCCCTTGTATATGTAATCTGTTTTCTTTGGCTTCAACTATTTCACAAAATACTTGCTACATATTCATGGGTAGGGGCGCATAGATGTGCGCCCCTACAGCCGATGGTATTACTGGGTGTACACATTCAAATTTAAGTAACAGCAAATACTTTTGCTAACTTCATCGAAAATGGTAGCAAGATTAGAACGAATAAACCGTAATACAAACCAGCAAAACCAGATGCAACGGTTGCATCTAAGACTATTAGGGATAAAACGCCTATTTTCACAGCATTTCGGATATTTTCGGCTATTGGTTCCCGCGCCGCTTTGATAAAGTTAGGCAAGATTCTGATAGCTAATAAAATAGCGAATGGTAATGCTGCGATCGCTGTATACTCTCTTAATAATCCTAAAGCTAAAACTGCCGTCAAAACTATTGCAATTAGCAGTAATGCTAGTACTCCCGTAATCTTCTTGCCTCCGTGAACTTCACCTTGGCTAATTGCGGTGATAGCAGCAATGTAAATAACAGGAATCAGCGCTAAATACCAACGTTCTCCTATTATTGCAGGTACAGCACTTACGCCTAATAATAAGTTACTGCCACGACACAAACCCATATTTAAAGGGCCAAAAAAAGGATGATGTTTGGCGAGTGAGTCATATAGGAGGGATGAAAGAGTGATAAATATAGCGATCGCACCACTCAACAACGATACTTGAAAAGCAGCTATAATCCCGAGCGCAAAAAGTATACTCCCCAATAAAGTAGCATTTTGACTAGATACGCGACCACTGGGAATTGCTCTATTTGGTCGTTCTTTTGCATCTAACTCTGCATCGAAAACATCATTAAAAACTATACCGCCGCCGTATAAACCAGTTGTAGCCAATAACAACCAAGCTAATGGAATTAGTACGGCAAAACTCGCTTCTCCATTGATTAATTGGGCAAAAATAATCCCAGCGCCAGAAGCAGCAAAACCAACAAGAATATCTGCCCAAGCAGTAACAATATTAGCAGGACGCATCAATTCCAAATAACCCCGCCAGCTTTGAAAATTTAAGCTTGCAACATTCACTTATCTGCCTCCGTGCCTAGTAATTTATCAAAATAAACCGCATATTAAAAATGAATCAGATATTTATGCAATTTCTCTTATCCACTCCCGTTCGGCTACGCTCAGGACAGGCTCACGGCAAGCCCATTACAGACGCGATTAATCGCGTCTCTCCTAATTTTTTACTCAATCAACACATAATCTGAAACTGATTTGATTCCTGGTTCTTGTCCCCGTAACACAGAATTACCATTGAACAACTGACGTTGATCAACAGATTGAGGATTAAGCCAGTCTGATGCTTGCATCTGCCCAGTTTGACTGTAAGCAGCTAGAGCGTTTTCATAACAAACTGCGCGTACATGTTCTTCAGGAATGCCCCTATCTAACATCAACTGAGCAGTTTTCGGGACTGCTAAAGGATCGCTAATACCCCAATCAGCACTACTATCTACAATGATGCGATCACGTCCATACTTGCGAACAACTTCTACCATCCTGGCGTTACCCATCTTCGTCTGTGGGTAAATCGTGAAAGCTGCCCAAAAACCCCGTCCTAATACTTCCTCAACGGTTTCCTCATTGTTATGATCAATAACTACTTGTGAAGGATCTAAGCCATATTCAATACAGCGATCCATACTCCGACTAGCACCCGCCTTCTTATTCCGATGAGGCGTATGAATTAGGACCAACATATCGAGTTCTTTGGCTAATGCTAACTGTTGACAAAAGTACTTATCTTCTGCTTCTGTCATATCGTCGTAGCCAATTTCACCAATGGCAACAACTCCCTCTTTACAGGCATAAAGTGGTAGCAGTTCTATAACTTCTGCTGCTAATGCTTCGTTGTTAGCTTCTTTCGGATTGAGGCCAATTGTGCAGTAATGTTGGATGCCAAACTGGCTAGCACGAAACCGTTCCCAGCCCACAAGGCTACTGAAGTAGTCTTTAAAAGTGCCAGCGTTGGTTCGCGGTTGTCCTAACCAAAAGGCTGGTTCAATAACGGCGACAATACCATATTCCCGCATTACTAAGTAATCGTAAGTAGTGCGCGAACACATGTGAATGTGAGGATCGATAAACATCATAAGTAATTCAAAATTCAAAATTCAAAATGAAAAACCCGGTATCAGCAAATATCCTGGCTGTTGACTGTATGCGGTTTCAATGTGGAATGGCTTGCTGTTGCTGAATGATGGATAATTTCATTTGCAGACTGACAGGCGTTAGCGTAGCTCGCCGCAGGCATCGCGGCTAAAACTGCTCCAAGTCAGATTACCTTGTTGAATGGATGACTGTAAATCTGGGTAACGAGAAAGTAATTCTTGTGCTTGGGGTAAAGGAGACTCAGCACAAGCTAACGCTGCTGCTTCTTGCTCGTGTATATCGCCATTAGCCAGTACTTTTTCTAAATCTGTGATGATTGCGCTATCTGCAAACCGCCCTACAGGTCGCCAAAGTTCTGGCGTAACTGAGCGTTTAGCTGCCCAACGTTCATGGGCATAGTCTGCTAACATCCTCGCCAATTCTGGGTTAGCACGTCTATCCAGTCCCCAAATTAGATGTAACGGACTGCCAACAAACACAGCCTTCAGCACCATCTGATTCCAAGCAGCATTGTCTAAATAATCTGCTGGATAAGGGTTACGTAGTGCTATAGCTTGAAATACATTACTCATATTGCTGCGAATTCCCTCAGCAGCACGATGGCGATGTAACTCTGGATGTGGTAGTAGCGGCAAACTTTGATAAAGGACAACTAACTCCCCCATATCGGCAGTGGAGAAGAATTTATCAAGCGATCGCACATAGCCCTCAGCATCATCGTGAGGCAAAGCTAGAAGCAAGAGTGTGCGACCTGCTTGATCTACACTCCAATGACCAGGATACCAACCGGGAATCACATCCTGCGCTGCTTCCAAGTCTTGGAATGTTAGCTGCAAATCCTGTTTACCTAGATAACGCGGTACAGCACTAAAAGCCGTAAAAAACACTCGTTCAGCAGCGCCGCTAGCAATCTGTGCCTGCTTTTGTTCCAGCCAAGCAAAAGCTTTCTCTGAAAGAGACTTTAACAGCCAGTGATGCAGTAACTTGTTTACTTTACTCATGATGAATTTCAGGAGAAGTTGCCCAACTTTTTTGTGACAACTAAGTATAAAATCTAGCACTAAACTTGATACTTTGTGATTAAAGCAGCTAGATAACGTACTACTGAGTTCATAACTTTACTGAATCTATAAAAATCCCCCGATTTTAAAGAAGATACTGTAAAGATACCATTTTCATTAGACAAATCCTAAAATTATCTTACGGAAAAATTTAAAATCTTATGTAATGATGATATTTATTGCCAACCTTAAGATATAAAATCTAGGCATCAATAAAATTGTAAATTAATGTTATTCTAATCCTCCTATTCGAGGGTAAAATCACTTCAAAAGTATGATAATTTAAGTAGATAAAATTATCTAATATAATCATTTTAAATTGAAGTGTTAAATGTATTTACCCTGATAAATTTGCTGTCAATCTTAATTGCAGTATTAGTTCTATTTACAGTTACTTTAAAAGTAATAATATTTAAATGGCTATTAAACAAAAAACCGCTCTTAATCTGCAACCAATTAACCAATGTGTCCGCGTAAGCTTCAGCTATGATGTTCACTTCACTAAAGGCTTGTTTCAGTTAGATAATCCTTTACTCGCACAAGTGATTGCTACAGATGGGGAGACAACCCCAAAACAAGTGCTAGCAGTGGTAGATGCAGGGTTTTTACAGTACCAGGATGGGTTGCTAAAAAAATTATCAGTCTATGCCCAATATTATGAAGATGTACTAAGGCTGAGTGGTGAGCCGATAGTAGTTCCGGGTGGAGAAGCAGTCAAGAACGATTCTAGATTTATAGATCAAATTCATCAGCAGATAAATGCAGCTGGATTATGCCGTCACTCCTACGTCTTAGCGATTGGAGGTGGAGCCGTGCTAGACATGGCAGGATACGCAGCAACAACGGCTCACCGAGGAATTCGGCTGCTACGAGTACCGACAACAGTATTAGGGCAAAACGATTCGGGTGTAGGGGTAAAGAACGGAATCAATGCCTTCGGCAAGAAAAACTTTTTGGGTACATTCATGCCACCTTATGCTGTCTTGAATGACTTTGATTTTATTACTAGCCTTGATGATCGAGATTGGCGATCGGGTATTGCAGAAGCGGTGAAAGTGGCGCTGATTAAAGATGCAGATTTCTTCGATTTCATTATGACTAATGCCGGTAAATTGGCTAATCGAGACATGGACATAATGGAAAGGCTGATCTATCGCTGTTCCCAGTTGCACTTAGAGCATATTGCTGGTAGCGGCGACCCCTTTGAAATGGGTTCATCGCGTCCTTTGGATTTTGGACACTGGGCTGCTCACAAACTAGAGCATTTAACCAATTACAGCCTACGTCATGGTGAAGCTGTAGCGATCGGCATTGCTTTAGATACGACCTATTCATATTTAACAGGACAACTGTTGCAATCCGAGTGGCACAGGGTTATGAGCACACTCAAGAAATTAGGCTTTACCTTGTACGTATCAGCGCTGACAGAACAATTAGATCAACTAGACCATCCCCATTGTTTATTTAGAGGGCTTACCGAGTTCCGTGAGCACTTGGGAGGAAAATTGACAATCACCCTTCTCCAAGGAATCGGGCAGGGAATAGAAGTTCACCAAGTGGATTTGTCTTTGTATAAAGATGCTATTTTCATGCTGCAAGATTGGGAACTTTTACATTAATTATCCTTTGGATGCATCGCCCAATTGCAATTCTTCTATGCAAATGGAACACTAAATTTTCAAGGCGATCGCTATTTTGTGATTCTGAATTGCAAAATACTTTTTAGTTCCTCTTCTTCTTCCTTGAGAACGTGGTAAAGTTCCCAATTTTGTTGGAGGTTTAACCAAAACTCTAAGCTATTTCCAAAAAATTTTGATAACCTTATTACCGTAATAGGTGTAATACCTCGCTTTTGATTTACAAGCTCATTTATTCGCTGATAAGGAACGTGAAGTGCATCTGCAAGTTCTCTTTGGGTTATCCCATTGGGTCTAGAAAATCTTTAAGTAATATTTCACCTGGATGTGATGGAGGTCTATACTTTGGAACTCTCATCTGTTCTTATCTCCTCAACCCCCCTTGGTGTTCACAATGGAAACCTCGATTCTCCCAAGCTTGCATATCTACTTGGGTAAGCCTTGTTACATTTGAGCACTGCGGTTGAATAATTTGACTTAAAATCGCCCAAAATAAGCTGCGTGTTACATCTAATCCAGTTTTGACCCAAGATTCACGATTACCAGGAATACCCAACTCCTTAACAATTTCTGTCTCTACCCAAATACCATGAGCACCTAAAAGAATCCGTGCCATCCATTTCGCTCTGGGTAAATGACTTGGTGAGGTAATCAACATGACTTTATGCACTCCCCAACGCCGCAGAATTGGAATACCATAATAAAAATTTTCAAAAGTAGAATTCGCGCACTTTTCTAACCAAACGTTTTGTAAACTTGCTAATTCCGCCTGAAAAATTAACCATATACAGGGGTCTGGGGAACCATGAGAAATTAAAATTGGGGTTTGTGGGTATTGTTTTGCTTGTTGGGCAACATAATTTTCTCGACTAATACTGCCACCAAGCACAAAGAAGGCATCTACAGGCTGCGAAGAAGCAAAAACTAGGGTTATAGTAGTAAAAATCAGCCAAACACCCAGAACAACATACAATCCACCACTTAGTTTTTGTAACAATTGCCACAGATTAGCAAATTTTTTTTTAATAGAAATTAATGATTTTATGGGAAATTTGCGTTTCATGACTTAGGTAATAAAAGCTGATTTAATGGCTGTCTAACAGTACTGCAATTCAGTGAACAAAGTGCTATCTTATAAAAGTAATCTAGAATGCAAACATGACGCTAATCAAAGTGTCACATGTTCAGTATAGCCTTCCGGAGAAGGCTAACAAACTGAGAAATGGTTGTTAATAATGCAGTAATTTCGGCATCATTAAACAATAAAAATGATGAAGAGAGAATAGCCGAGTTTGGGGTATAAAAACTTAAAATTTTTTGGAAAGGCTGATTGCTAAACTGTCAACAACACAATTATTTCAGCTAATATACATGAACCAATCTGCGAAAAGTTACTCACCGCTCCAAGTAGCCTTGATTGGTGGAGCGATCGCCACTACTGCTACTATGTCTGTGTTCGGCCCCGCTTGGACTCGTGGTGTCCGTGCCGCTCTAGCCCTACAAGACAGCCCAAAAGCGATAGTTGACCAAGTTTGGCAACTGGTGAATCATGAATATGTTGATGGCAAATTTAATCAACAAAATTGGCAAGCAACCAGACAAAGCCTGTTGAGCAAAGACTACTCTTCTCGTGAAGAAGCTTATGCTGCAATCCGCGTAGCTTTGCAAACCTTGGGAGATCCTTACACTAGGTTTATGGACCCCCAACAGTTTGAAGCCCTGACTAGCCAAACGTCCGGGGAAGTCTCAGGCATTGGCATTCGGATGGAAGTAAACGAAAAAACTCAGCGGCTGACTGTTGTCGAAGCCATAGAAAATTCTCCGGCGCTGAAATCTGGGATCAAAGCAGGCGATGAAATTTTAGCCATTGATGGCAAACCCACTCTTAAAATGAAAGTGGATGATGCTTCCAAGCTGATTCGCGGCAAAGCAGGTACTCCCATCAAGCTACGGTTGGGACGGAAGGGGCAGAATGCCTTTGATTTGAAGCTGACGAGAGCAAATATTGAAGTGCCAACGGTACTTTATACCCTCAAGCAAGAAGGGAATCGCCGCGTTGGCTATATCCGTTTGCGGGAATTTAGCGCCCACGCCGCAGAGCAAATGCAACGAGCCATCCGCGATTTGAACAGTAAGAAAGCTGATTCTTATGTCTTGGATTTGCGGGGAAATCCTGGCGGTTTGTTGCAGGCCAGCATTGAAATTGCCCGCATGTGGTACGATAACGGCGGAATTGTCAAGACAGTAGACCGTGTGGGAAGCACTGAGGAAACTAAAGCCAATCGCACTGCTTTAACAAGTCGTCCTTTGGCGGTCTTAGTGGATGGTAATTCAGCGAGTGCTAGCGAAATCCTCACAGGGGCACTTAAAGATAATAAGCGGGCGGTAGTCGTAGGTGGTCAAACCTTTGGCAAAGCCTTAGTGCAGTCAGTTCATCAACTCGCAGATGGTTCCGGCTTGGCAGTTACCATTGCCCATTACTACACCCCAGCAGGAACGGATATTAACCATAAAGGGATTACGCCAGATATCAAGCTAGACTTGACAGAGGCACAAGAGCGCCAGTTGGCTTCTAATCCAGATTTAATCGGAACTAAGAGCGATCCGCAATATGCCCGTGCGATCGCAATTTTATCAAATAACAACTTTGCCCAACCGCCGGCAAATCAGCCCACTCGACCGATGAGCCGCGCCGATAACCTGAAATTTTAGATTGACGCGAGTGATATAGTAGTATTCCCAAATCCAGATTTTTGGAGTTATAAAAACTGCCTGATATTACCGTTATAGGGTTTTGGTTTGGGAATACTAGCTACTAATCCCAAACCAAAATCTCAGATTTATGAATCATCAGCCAGTTGATACAACCACCGCTACCAGCTTTTTACCAATGGTGTCGGTGGTTGTTCCTATTTATAACGGTGAGGCGGATTTACCAGAGTTAATCAATTGTCTGTTGTCTCAAACCTACCCAAAAGACCAGGTAGAGTACTTGTTGGTGGACAATAATAGTAGCGATCGCACTCTCACCATCCTCAAAACATCTGCCGAAAATTGTCCCATCAGAATCCGCCCGTTGAGCGAAAACCAAATTCAAAGCTCCTATGCTGCTCGTAATACTGGGATTCGCGTCGCTACGGGTGAAATCATAGTTTTTACGGATGCAGATTGTCGTCCACAACCGCAATGGTTAAATTCATTAATTCAGCCTTTTGTCAACCAAGAAGTGGTGATTGTCGCTGGTGAAATTTTGGCACTACCAGGCACAACTCTGCTAGAACAACACGCAGACCGTCAAGAAACTTTGTCGCAAAAGCATACCCTTAAACATTCCTTTCGTCCCTATGGTCAAACTGCTAATTTAGCGATTCGACGCATTGCCTTAGAAAAAGCAGGTTTATTTCGTCCCTATCTTACTACTGGTGGCGATGCCGACATTTGCTGGCGAATTTTGGGGGAAAATATCGGGTGTTTGGAATTTGCCCCAAATGCGATCGTTCAACACCGCCACCGCGGTACACTTCAAGATCTGCAAAGTCAATGGCGGCGCTATGGACGCTCAAATCGCTATCTGCACGAACTGCATGGTGTCGATTTAATGCGAGAGATGACAGCCAAAGAATACGGCTATCGATTGGCTCGTTGGTTATTGAAGGAAGTACCAAGAGATATTAAAAAGGCGTTGGCGCAGCCCGCCGCAGGCATCGGGGGTAAAGCTACCCTTGTAGATTTATTTAATACTCCCATTGGTTTGCTCACTGCTAGGGCGCGTGCTGCTGGGCAAAGAGAGGCCAAGCTGCCAGAAAATGCCAAGATAATTGATCGACTGTAACAATATTAATAAGACTTGAGGCAATTAAAGGTAGGCAAACTTCCGCCACAGTCTACTAGGCAGCTAAGTAAGAAAAAACAAACGCTCTTGTCAGCCCAAAAGCATCGCCTGAAACCCTTATTTTTCGTTAAAATCACAAAAGTGAATATATTTTAATAAGTATTTAAAAAACTAAGCACTGCAAATATACTGTTATGATAAAGTTTTAAAGTTGATAAGTTGTATTTAATAAAGTAAAAATTTCAGCAGGTAGGGCTTGCTCTAAGTTTGTGCTTTGGTCATTAATGGACAAGTTTGTAGTAATGAATAGGGCGAAGAGTTGATTTGAGCGTGCACAAATTTGATTGTTCCCTCATCATTGATAGATAAGTTAGTAAATCAAGAAAACAAGTTCTGCCATATTTATTGACAACGCATCCGCTCTTGCAATTAACCCGCTCCTTGCCTGCTCCGAGGAAGGCATGGGGTTTGTCTCCTCTAATCTCTTCATTCACAGCTACGCTTCATAGTTTTGTGAGTTGAGCAACATGAACGTGGATGGATTTAGCCAACAGATAGAGAAATTGTGCTTACAGATACAGGGACTATTGCAATCTAATGTTACTAATCTAAACTCACAACAGGAGATCATTAAAGAGGCTTTCGAGGAACTTCACACTGCAATGGAAGAACTATTGACAGCCTCCGAAGAGTTACAAATAACACGAGCGGCAGTAGAGAAAGAACGCCAGCGTTACCAAGATTTGTTTGAGTTCGCTCCAGATGGTTACTTAGTAACTAATACCGCAGGGACAATCGAAGAGGCTAACCATGTAGCAGCAACCTTGCTTGGTGTACACCAAAAGTATCTAGTAGGTAAACCATTAATTCTTTTTATTGCTCAACAAGACCGCCAGTCCTTTAGCTTTCAGATAAACAATTTCCAGGAGCTACGGAATTGGGAAATTAACCTACAACCACGGAGAGGAGAGCCTTTCCCTGCTAGTGTTAAAGCGTCTACGGTGTACGATTTACAGGGCAAGCCAGTTGGCTGGCGTTGGCTTCTGTTCAACATCAGTGAACGCAAACAAACTGAAGAAATGTTGCACCAAGCTTACAGTGAGTTAGAAATACGAGTAGCAGAACGGACAGCGGAACTGGTAAAAACAAATCAGAAATTGCTAACTGAAATTACAGAGCGTAAACGAGTCGAATCACAACTGCTGCACCTTGCGTTTCACGATGCACTGACAGGTTTACCGAACCGCGCTGCATTTATGAACCGCCTAAGACGTGCAATCGATTATTCAAAACGGCATTCAGATTATCTATTTGCTGTACTATTTATCGACCTTGATCGATTTAAGCTGATCAATGACAGTCTGGGACACATCAAAGGAGACCAATTTCTGCTTGCTATTGCAAATAAGCTAGAAGTATGTGTACGCTCCATAGATACAGCCGCACGGCTTGGGGGAGATGAATTTACAATCCTGCTTGAAGGAATCCAAGATGTGTCAGATGCCATCAAAGCGGTTGAGCGGATTCAACAGGAACTGGCGTTACCCTTTGAGCTTGATGGACAAGAAGTGTTCACAACGGCAAGTATTGGTATTGCGTTGAGTTCAACAGTAGACTATGAACAGCCAGAAGACCTGTTGAGGGATGCTGATACGGCAATGTACCAAGCCAAAATGTTGGGCAGAGCGCGTTATGAGCTATTCAACTCAGATATGTATGCTAATGTTCTGGCAAAATTGCAGTTAGAGTCCGAGTTGCGCCGAGCAATTGAACGCCTTGAGTTTCAAGTTTATTACCAACCAATTGTTTCACTCACCAAAGGCTCTATTTTAGGTTTTGAGGCTCTGTTGCGCTGGCAGCATCCAGAGCGTGGTTTGCTTAATCCAGCAGATTTTATTCCCCTGGCAGAAGAAACTGGACTAATTTTCTCCATTGGCAACTGGGTATTGCATGAAGCCTGTCGCCAGATGCAAGCTTGGCGAATGTGCCATCATTCCAACTTCTTAGAAAAAATCAGTGTTAATCTCTCCCTCAAGCAATTTTCCCAGCCGGATTTGATTGAGCAGATTGGGCAAATTTTGCATTCAACTGGTCTTGATGCTGGCACTCTAGTGCTAGAGATTACTGAAAGTGTAATTGAGGAAAATGGCGATAAGGCAACTGCCGCACTCTTAAAACTTCGAGAGATGGGCATTGAGTTATCAATTGATGACTTTGGTACGGGCTACTCCTCATTAAGTCGTCTTTATAACTTTCCAATTAGTGTGTTGAAGATTGACCGTTCTTTCATCAGCCCGATGGGCGCTAATAGTCAAAATTTAGAAATCATTGAGATAATTGTCACATTGGCACATAAGCTGGGTGTGGATGTGCTCGCCGAAGGAGTAGAAACAAAAGAGCAACTAAGACTTCTAAGAAAGTTGAACTGTGAATATGCTCAGGGAAATTTTTTCTCTGTCCCATTAAATAGTTCAGCAGCAAAAGCATTAATTATGGCAAATCCTCGGTGGTAAGGGTTATTTAAAAAAAATTGCGTCCTACCCTGCGGGAAGCCACTTCTCTACGAGACGCTCCGCGAACGTGTCTATGTGTCTTTCTCTAACGAGACGCTGCGCTAATAGCAGCCCATCATAAAAGCTTTCGGGACGGTAGAGGCGAATTCAGGTTGTTCAATGCCTACCAACTTTCGCTAAATTGGAAAAAGGAAAACTCAAGGGAATTTTAAATGTCAGCACAATTGTTACTGGTGGATGATGAACCAGGAATACGGGAAGCCGTGAAAGACTATTTGCAAGAGAGCGGTTTCAGCGTTCAAGTCGCCAGTAACGCCGTTGAAGGTTGGGAATGGATGCAGATGAATACACCTGACTTAGTGATTTCCGATGTCATGATGCCCCAGGTGGATGGCTATCAGTTCCTCAAGCAACTGCGAGAAGACCCCCGATTTCAAGCACTCCCGGTAGTATTTTTAACTGCTAAAGGTATGACAGGCGATCGCATCCAAGGCTATCATGCTGGTGTTGATGCCTATCTTCCCAAACCCTTTGATCCAGATGAGTTAGTGGCTATAGTCGAAAATTTGCTAGCCCGCCGCGCCGCTAAAACTCCAACTACGGGAGATGAGGTTGAAACCCCTGATCTTGCTGAACTGGCCAATCAGATTGCCCAAATTAAGGCATTGTTAACTCAAAGAAATGCTATTTCCCAATCGCCAGCCCCTTTCAAAATTGATCTGACTCCCAGAGAACAAAGTGTTCTAAACTTGGTCGCTGAAGGATTGATGAATAAAGAAATCGCCCGTCGCTTAGAAACCAGCGTCCGCAATGTAGAAAAGTACGTTAGCCGTTTGTTTAGTAAAACTGGCACCAATAGCCGTACAGAGTTAGTTCGTTTTGCTTTAGAACACGGTCTAGCTAAATAGACAGTCTTTGAATAGGCTGCGGGGCATTGGGCATGGTTATTCTACCTTGTCCCCTTGTCCACTTGTCTTTGCTGCTCTCCCTGCCTCTTCTCTCCCCGCCTTTCCCACTCTTTGCGTCCTCTTCGTCAAATCTTCTCTTGATTGTGGGTAAGTGGTAATAGGTAAGTGGCTGCTAAACCATAACCTATTACCAGTAATAGAGAAAACATAAGTATTTCAGCAAATCAGGCACTTAGCTAAAGCAAAAAGCTAAAAGTAAGGTTATTTATTTTTACTTTGATCTTTTAGGTTTTCATTGGATTCGCGCCTGTTGTCCAATTCCCCATCTGTAAAGACACAGGGTTTTGTTCTTCCTGTAATGTTTTGATAAAAACTCGGTAAAATGCACCCGGCTGAATTTGCTCTTAGATTCTACCAGTACCCTTTGCTACAAAGTTTTTAATAGAGGAAACTATTCCTGGGACTTTGTGCTGCTAAATAAGACTTTCACAAAGTAGAAATCACAATATCTTATGAATTCTACTTGCTGCTTAGTTTTTATTGCAACGGTGCATGGGATCAACATTTGATTTGATGCCCAATTCATGTTTTTTCACTACTTAAATCATACCTTTAAGCTTGTGGATTTTCAGCAGCATTACGCAAGCGCATTAGCTGTCGTCGCATTTGAGGTGAGGCTTTAAACTCAGATATTTCCTGCGCTTTCACGGACGCTTGCAGCGTCTCCAAAAAGTCATCAGAACCCTCAGTTAAAGCATCAAGTAGCACCTGTAAGAGTTGCTCGCGATCGCCCAGTAGACTCTTTTCCTCAATCAACCGAAATTTGAGATGGATTTCGCACTCATAAACACCTACTTCGAGATTATTTATCTGGCGTGGTAATGCTTTGGAGTTCATAGCTATTGAGATTCCTTTACTTGGTGGTCATGAGGGTAAGGAGGTAGATGTCCAGCAAAATTCTTTATATCTTTTTTGAATCCAAAGTGCTTGAATTAAGAATTTTTCTTCATCAATCACCTTTGTATTCCATTTCACTCTCCTGTGTTTTATTTTCAAGCTAGATTTTCACTGTCTAGATTTTGGTGTTTCTGTGCCAGATGTAGCTTATGGTAAGCCATAACTATTATTCAGTTTTTAAGATTCTACACAATAAAGTTTCTGTAAGAAGTTGTTCGACCTTTTTAAAGGTTTTTACATCAACTTTATGTTAACGTCAAGAACAGTTTGACTTGTTACTTTAAATTTGGTGTTTATACGTAAGTAAAACCGCCTAATTTTTTTCAGTTTATTAAAGCCAGAGGTAGATGTAGCGGTATTCAGTAAAATTACTTGGTGTACGTTTTTTTCAATAGAAAATTCTGGAGAAATTGATCGGCATAATTATTAAGGTAAAAATTTATGTTCCTCATAAAAAAATGTACACAGATCAAATTACTCCTGCCGAGTGCTTTACCCTACTGCTTTTTGGGCTTGGTTGAGTACAAAAATTTTAGCCGTAGGTAAGATTAGTACGCCGCTTTGATTTGTTTATATACCCCAAATGAAAACATCTAGCCAGTAATTTTTACAGAAAAATATTTGGACTACTGTCAGTACTAGCAGATCGCTTTGTCTTCAACTCCTAACAGAAGTAGTAAGTTAAACAGTACAGGTGATATTTTTACTTATGCCCATTCAATATACCCTTTTGAAATTGCGTTCAAAGCTTGTAAATTGAGAGCATTCAAGCTCAGATATAGCGTCTACAATAATTTCAGTGTAATCCACCCAAATCTTACACCCTTTTATGGATAACCCGATGCTGCTCAAGTCCACAACCCGGCATGTCCGCATTTTTGCAGGTGAAATTAACCGGGATGGCGAACTGGTTCCTAGTGAACAGGTCTTAACGTTAGATGTTGACCCAGATAACGAATTTAACTGGAATGAAGATGCGCTGCAAAAAGTTTATCGAAAATTTGATGAACTAGTAGAAGCATCTAGTGGCGCAGACCTCACAGACTATAACTTACGCCGTGTTGGGTCAGACTTAGAGCATTATCTGCGATCGCTCCTGCAAGTCGGCGAAATCAGCTACAATCTCTCTGCCCGCGTTACCAACTACAGCATGGGAGTTCCCCAAGTTGCAATTGACGACAAACAATAAGCAAATGAGTAGTTAGTAGCGATCTGCTGAACCTTTCTGACAATTCAGATCATCTGGAAAAGTCCACGAAAAATCTAACCCCCTTCCCGCATCGGGAAGGGAGAAAACTTCAAGTCTTGCTCTTTGTCGGAGAAAGGTTTCCAGATATCGTGAAAAGTCAGATGAACCTTTCTGTGCCAACTTACAGCTATTTTGATTAGTACCTCGCATTCCCAGCAAGAGGCTGTAAATGCCCTCTGTGAGGCTTTGTCGCCTCCTCAAACAGCATTTCCTTCTTAGAACCTGGAAACGAGATTACGAGATTTTTAAAGCCACTTCATGCGTTAGGTACTTTTGCTAAAACTATATTTAGTTAACTTAATTCTTAATTAAAGTTAATTGTTGCTATCCTACTTATAAACTAAATAAATACTAAGATTGTCTGTCTCTTGATGATGGGGTAATTCAGCAAAAGCAAATAGCGCACTTATGCTTGGGTTATGCTTTGGTAACAGGGTTGGAGTTCGTTGCTTTGGCGATGAAGAGTCACAGAGCAATAGAGGCTATGATGAGGCTGTAGGGTTGACTTAGGAGCGTATTCTTTGGATAAGTAAGTATTAGCACCTGCTGATATCCGCCAGCTAAAATCATCATCTAAAGTCTGGGTATGTCAAGTTTAAGAAAGATGAGCGGTCTAGATTGTCCCTAATAATGCTGTTAAAGAAATTGCCAATCGCTGATCGGTGCGAAAACTATGGAAAATGACGCGGCAACGCTCTACTGTCCAAATGAAAATTGTCAGGCTGCCAACCCCCTGACTCACAAGTTTTGCCAGCGATGTTCTACGCCCCTACCCAAAAATTACCTCTGGGCTGTGGTAGATGGCCCGAGTGTGGGTAGTCCTGGAGAAATATTAGCCGATCGCTATTTAGTCCTTGATAAATTTGTTCTCTTAGATACGAAGCCTGGTTTATTAGCGCTAACACCTGAGTTAGATAATTTACAACCTCTAAAAGCTTACCTGAGACTCATTCCCTACCGTTTACACGTACCGCAGGTATATGGAATACTTTTTCTCGCTGATGGTCCCTCCCAGCGAGAAATATTACTCTTAGAAAAACCGCCACTATTAGTAGATGACAGCATCCAACAAGTGCATTTGGGCAGCGAGTTAACTGCCGCTTGGCGTGATGCGACATCGATGCGCCAACTAAATTGGTTATGGCAAATAGCTCATCTATGGCAACCTCTTGTGAGTGAAGGTGTTGCCTCTAGCTTGCTTGACTCATCTGTATTACGGGTAGAAGGATCATTAATACGTTTATTGGAATTGCGTTTCGACGCTGCAAAATCACCAGAATTGACCCAATTAGGTGAATTCTGGCAGCAGTTAGTTAGTTATTCTAAACCAGCCATAGTTGAATTTGTTGATCAGGTTAGCCTTTCCTTAATTCAGGGGAAGATTAATTCAACCGATCAATTAATTGGAATTTTAGATAGCGGACTGGCACAATTAGGGCGATCGCAAACACCTACGATCAAAATTATCACCAAAACTGACACTGGGCCAAGTCGCCAACGTAACGAAGACGCTTGTAGCCCTCCCAGTGGAACTCTGGTAAGCAAACCACCCCAGCCCACAGCCTTAGCAATTGTCTGTGATGGCATCGGTGGACACGAAGGTGGCAATGTCGCATCAAATTTAGCCATTGAAACGATCCAGCAACAGGTACAGCAACTAACAAAAGTTCCCTACGACCACATAGACCCTTCATTGCTGCTTAATGACCTAGAAAAGGCAGTGGCAATTGCCAATGACAAAATTAGTCAGCGCAATGACAGTGAAAATCGCCAAGGGCGGCAGCGGATGGGCACAACTTTAGTAATGGCATTGCCTGTTGCTCACGAAATGTACATTACTCACGTTGGCGATAGTCGTGCTTACTGGATTACCCGTCACGGCTGTTATCAAGTTACCCTCGATGATGATGTTGCTTCCCGTGAGGTGCGGCTAGGCTATGCCATTTACCGCGAGGCTGTACAACAAAGTGCTGCTGGCTCTCTCGTCCAGGCTTTGGGCATGGGGCCGAGCACTTCATTGCATCCCACATCAGCACGGTTTATGCTCGACGAAGATGCTGTTTTTCTGCTGACATCCGATGGTTTGAGTGATTTTGATCGGGTAGAGGAATACTGGGAAACAGAAATTTTGCCGATTTTAGTTGGAGAAGCAAATATAGCGAATGTTGCGGATAGATTAATCGAAATCGCTAACACTAAGAATGGACACGATAATGTCACCATCGCTTTAGTCCATTATCAAGTCCAATACTGGGAACCAGAAATCACCATCAAAGCCATAATTCCAGAGAGTTATTCTGCCAAAACTGTTGATTTTGCATCCAGAACGACAGATGCGACACTTTTAGGCAGCCCAAACCACAAAACTCAGGTGATTCCAGACACTGAGCCGGCTAAAACGCGCAGTTTACCGCTACAGTGGATTGTTCCGTTAATATTTGTGGTAGCAGCAGGTTCTTTAGGATTGTTCGTCAAGCAACTGCGATCGCCATCAGGAGCCTTGCCAGTTTTTTCCAATCCATTACAAACTCAAAACCCAGCCATAGAAGCGACACCCGCACCGCGATCGCTTGCTAATCTTTCTCCTGGCTGGGTAATTAAAACCAACAATCAAATCTCCTTGGGAAACAACCAATCACTTCCCCCTGGAGCTTTTTTAGAAGTTATCAACACAAAACCAAATCCCAACCCTGCTTCTGTTAATTTTTCGGTGTCTATGCGAGTCTGTGCCAATAAAAGCACGGAAACTCCAGCTAATACTAATAATCCAGCAGTAATTTCCTCAGTTCCACCCAATTCAAAACCTTTGCCGGAAACAGTATTGCTGGACTTATCCCAACTGAAACGCTTTGGTGTAACGGTTTTACAATCAAATGCACCAAGTCCATGTAGAACCGTCACGCAACCCCCAGTTAATCAATCACCTGACACTAGTCCAACTTAATCAAATACTCGATAAACTGGTAAAAACCTGGAATAATAACAGGTAACAATCAGAGTAAAAAACTTACAAGGTAAAAAAGTAGAAAATTTTTACTTTGGAGAATTGTTATTTGAAATTATTTGTTTTAGTTTTTATTTTTATGAATCCATGCCATCCCTGAATTTGGCGATCGCCCGTCTCCTAAACACTGGCACTGACAACTTCGCCATTTGGGTGGTCAAGGCTCCCTATCCCAGTGGCTACGTTTTGCGTGACTGTGTATGGCCTGTGGAACTCAATCAAGTCTGGCAAGAATGGCAACAGATGTTTGCTGGTCATAGTCGCTTAGATATTTCCCCAAGCTCAACATCTCAAAAGTCCAACCCATTCTCCATAGATTGGATTTCACCCCCTTCAAGTCAGACGACTGGCCCTTACAGCAGTCGTCTGATGCAATATTTGGGAATGAATTTATGGCGCTGGGTATTCGATGGGCAAATTCTTGGTAGCCTAGAACGCAGTCGCGGGATTGCAATGGGTCAGCATACACGTTTGCGCTTTCGCCTGGAAATTCGTGACCCGGATCTGATCGCTCTCCCTTGGGAAATTATGCAGCGTGAGCCTGGTCAATCAGCTATGTCTCTCTCCCAAGATTTGCTATTTAGTCGCACCAGCAGCGAAGTTGACCCCTTACCGTATTTGCGAACTGACCAGGCTTTAAGTATCCTGCTGGTTTTAGGTCATGATGATAAGCTGCAACTAGAACAAGAAGCTGCTATCTTACAGCAAGCTCTTGCCGATACGGCTGTGGGTGGTAATTCCCAAAGATATGCACCTTGTATAGTAAATCAACTTTTACAACCAACACCACAAGAGTTAATTCAAGAATTAGAAACCAAAGCATACAACGTTTTCTTTTACGCTGGACATGGTTTGCCAGACCCAGACGGAGGATTACTGTTTTTGCGGCCAAACATGCCCCTGAATGGGATAGAATTGGCGCAAGTATTGACCCGTACAGGTGTGAAACTAGCGGTTTTTAACGCCTGTTGGGGCGCACAACCAGCTGCTATCAATCATCAAGCTATACCTGCTAGCAGTTTAGCAGAAGTACTGATTCGTCACGGTGTGCCTGCAGTTTTGGGAATGCGCGATGAAATCGCAGACCACGAAAGCCACAGTTTTATTCAAGCCTTTACCCAAGCTTTGCGATCGCACAAGCCAATTGATGAAGCCGTAGCCCAGGCTAGGCAAGAATTATTAACACTGTATAAATTTAATCAACCTGCTTGGACTTTGCCTGTTCTCTACCTGCATCCAGATTTTAATGGCGAACTCATTAAAAATCTGGATGAAGGGATTACGGAACTACCAGATACAGCCATTCCTGATATAGGTTCCCCGCTTCCTACTGCAACTTTACGATCGCTCACTCCAAAAGGTAAAACTTGGTTGTTGCGTTATGGAGTCACCCGCATCGGTCGCACGAAAGACAATGATATTGTCATTCCCGAACCATCTGTATCCAAACGTCACGCCGAAATCTTTTGCCGCAATACTCTTACTGATGCTACATTGGTGCGAACTTATTATTTGCAAGATTTTTCCACCTACGGGACAACCTGGTTTTTAGGCCCTAATGGTTGGCAACAAATCCTCCGAGAGGAAGTCCCATTGAAATCGGGAATGCAGTTAAAGTTTGGAAGTGCTAGAGGTGAAACCTGGGAGTTTCTGATTGAAGACTCCTAGCAGAGCTATTGCATAAATCGATTTAAATCTTTAGATCAGCTTTTCAAATCTGTTTTTCCCGAAGAAAAAATCAAATGTTTTTGCGGAAATCTCTTCTGGGAAATTGTAGCTGTCAATACCACTAAATAATCGTAAGGTAAGAAAAAATGGCGAATAAAATTAACGGCTCAGACACTTTCTCTTCTTTGCCATCTCAAGTAGATTTAGAATTATTGGAAGCGTTACTGGAACCAGACGATGCTACCTATCCCTGGAATCCAGCTGATGAAGAATCAGAAGCTTATTTTCAGGAATTAGAACAACAGTTCGGAATGCAAGATTTGCTTGAGGAAGAACTGACAACGCGATCACAAGATTTTTACAGCCATCTAGACACACTTTGGTCTGGTATCTCCCTTGGGGAGAGCTATAATCACAATCCCCAACAAGCACTAGCGTTTAACCTTCAAGAAAAATTATGTAGTACTTTTGCCGCGTGTGTGCCTCAAGCATTGCTTAACACCATCGCCACCAAAGCTACTGAAATTTTTGCCGCCCAGCAATCAATCGGTGAACAACTGGTTGAGTGTGTTCAGACAGTACTACCAACTTGGGGAACAGAGGATCTTTTAGTTTTGGCTCGTCCTTTTACTTACGCTATGCGAAGTAGCGAATCGCAAAACGGGGCATCTGCCATCAGTAATCTTAAAAATAGCGAGTGGACAGCTTTATCAGAAGTAGAGAAAGCGAAGGTTACTTTAGCGATCGCTTCCTATGCTTTTACTCAACTCAACAAGTCTCAGTCGGAATCATAAATAGGGAACAGGTGACAGGTGACAGGAAATAGAAAAAGTTAGAGAAAGCTAAAATTTTTATCTGCTGTGTTCGCGTAGCCCGCGCTTTGTGTTCACTCTGTTCAGAGGCGTCTCTTGCAAAGATGTTGGTTTGCCTTCCACAGAGGGGCAAAGAAAGAGTCGAAAATCAAGACTTTTGCAAGAAGTTTTATGATCTTTATTTTTTAGGTATAGTTACCCAGAGTAGATTTACGGTACGCTGATTTTCTAATTAGGCCATCTATCCCAAGACATAAATATTATTTAAGAGCCATTGGGCATTGGTTGTTCTCCTTCATCTCCCCATCTCTTATTTTGGGCCCAGAAATCGGGTAGCAAAATTTTGCGATCGCGTTGGTGACAGCGCCCGTGCCTTGAGAATTGCCGCCATCAAAAAGGCGTAAGATAATACCCCAACAACTACCAAAAGTAAGGCATTGATTGATCCTGTAGCATTCCACAAAGCGTGGAGAGCAGAGGCACTAAGATAACCGATAGAGAGAATTTGCCAACTTCTACTGGGTTTAAGGACAGCCAACCCGATAAAATAACCCAAGTAGCCACTATAAGCCATGTGTCCGGCTACAGAGCCTAAAATTCGCGGAATTAGTAGTTGTAAACCCGCCAGTTGACCAGCAGCGCCTATACCCACCTGTTGCGTGACATTTTGAGTGATATCTGGCACGTATTGTCCAAGTGTTTCCAATAGAGTGAAGCCCACAGCAGAAGCTGTTCCCAGGAGAATACCATCTAGAGGTTCCAAGACTCCAATACGTTCTCGCCAAGGTGAAGGTAATCCACTGCCGATAAAATATGCGCCGATTACAGGCAATGCCTTGAGTAATTCCTCCATCAACCCAGCACCAAAAAACATCCGTACCAGCAACTCTGTAAAGGTAATAGATTCTTGGGGTGAGGGCAAGTTTCCAGGTAGGACGGTGCGAAACACGAAGATAAATAGATCCAACAGCGGACTGAGCAAAATCAGCGTTGTACTCAATGCCGCAGCCATTAGCACCCACCAAGGCTTCTGTTTACCGCAAAGTTGGTAAACAAAATAGTAGGCAGCAAAGGCAATGTAAGTTGCTACGATAACTTGATTAGCTTGGGGCTGACCGACTGTAGCAAACATTAACACTACAAAGATTACGGTCAGTATTCCCGGTATGAGGTAAGCTTTACGAGTTAAATCTTTACCAGTGGAAATAATGGGAAAAAGCTGGGTGAAGCTAACAGAATCTGGCTGCTTTAATTGCGTGTGGCTGTGGTAATTTGTCGCCGAAGGTAATGGTGTAACTTGGTTAAGTGTCGTTGCCGGGGTGAGTGAGGTAAACTCGTACTCAAAAACGTATTGCGGCCCATCAGCACCTAGAGAAATGCGATCGCCTGGGTGCAATTCCTGACATTCATACAAGCGTTGTCCATTCAAATAAGTGCCATTAGCACTATTCAAATCACAAAGCACCCAGCTGAATTTGCTATCTGGGGATAGAGAAAGGGGACGAACCACTGCATGACGACGAGATACCATTCGGTACATCATGGCATCCAAGACAACTTGGCAGCTGGGGTCGCGTCCAATTACCATCTCTTTACTGGGGGGCAGCGAGTAGCGAGATTCTGATCCGAAAGCTGCCCCATTACCAGACACTAGCCGCAGAAATGCATTATGTCTTGCGTGTTTGCCTGTCATCGATAAGAAGTGCGTTTCTAAACTAATTCTTCACATAATTTGGCAGCAGGACTAACCTTAGCCACATTAACAGCAGCATTGCTAAATCCACTATAGCTTCACTTACTGCTAAGAAATTTAAAATTCTAAATGCAAAATTTTAAATTCTTTCACTTAATGTAAATAAGTATTCCATTTACTGAGAGTTTGTCCCAAACTTGGTTTATTAGACGGATAAATCAGATTGTATCTGTGGTGTACTCTTGACATCCTAGCTACAACTTAAACCTATGGCAATTTATCAAAAATAGTAGTTTTTACTGCATTTAGTTCTATTTCAAAAATATATAATTTTTGGTGGTCTGTTGTTAGCCAGTACGCTCTTCTCCCTACAGCCCTTTTCCTAAAGGAGACGCTACGCGTAGCAAGATCCCCCTAGGGGCTAATTGACTAAGCCGCTTCGGAACAAGGAGTAGGGAAAGAAACTGCCCTGAAGATCGAACCAAAACATTTCCGATATCTTGCCTTAAACAACTTTAGCCAGTTCTGGGTGTTCAATCTTAGTTCCAAGTACTGTGAGGAATTCTGCCAACCAATGGGGGTGAGCAGGCCAAGCTGGTGCTGTCACCAAGTTCCCATCAACTATTGCCTCATCAACAGGAATATCGACATAAATCCCTCCAGCACTCTTGACATCTGGGCTACAAGCAGGGTAACCAGTACATCTCTTGCCTTGCAGTACATCGGCAGCTGCCAATAACTGCAAGCCGTGACAGATGGCAGCAATCGGTTTATTCGTTTGGGCAAAGTGACGGGTAATTTCTAGCACCTGCTGATTCAGGCGGATATATTCTGGTGCCCGTCCTCCGGGAATGACTAAGCCATCGTAAGTTTCGGCTTTTATTTCTGCAAAGGTAGCATTTAAAGTGAAGTTGTGACCGGGTTTTTCACTATAAGTCTGATCTCCTTCAAAATCGTGAACTGCTGTCCGCACCTTGTCGCCAGCTTTTTTGTCTGGGCAAACTGCATGGACAGTGTGTCCCACCATTTGCAACGCCTGGAAAGGAACCATCACTTCATAGTCTTCTACATAGTCCCCAACTAACATCAAAAGTTTCTTTGCAGCCATATTTTTGTTACCCTCATCTATTAGTTAATAGTTGTTTATAAAGTAAATATTAATTTAGAGTCAGCGACATTAGGCGTTAGCCCATATGCAAGTTTTTGATACATTACATCACTAACTGGGCTGTAATGTATCATTTTACGGGTGTAATGCTCCCTACAGATTTTTTCTGTTAATGACTATTGACTAATTAAAGCAGATTAAATTCTGCGATCGCTCTCTTAAAGTTTTTGTTTTCGTGTCCTGGGCGGCTGAGTTTAATCAAGGCAAAACGCTGTAAGGGCGTTAAAGCTTCCCAATGTTGCTGTGTCAGGGTTACACCTATTTCTTGAGCTTTTTCCTGGAGGCTAGGTGGTACAGTGCCAGAGTCAAGCCATGCGGGATGTGGCTCGATGGGCAATTTTGTAGCTGGTATACCTGTGCGTTGTAAAATTAATTGCTGGATATGTTCGCGGTAAGACTGAATTTCTGTTTCTGTAGTGCAAGGTAATTCGACTAAAGCTTGACGCTCGGCTGTAGTCATTTGATTCCAATCAGACAATTTTAGCTTGATGCCACAAGTATCTAAATTACAACGCACCTGCATGGGGATACAGCGCAGGGAATCAACAAAGTCTGCTTCAAATTCAAAGAATGCTGTCATAAGAAAGTATTTAAAATTCGATCATTCTAAATTAAGGATTTTTAATCATCCATAATTTTTTATATTTAAGTTACATAAATTAGGAATTAAAAACAAGACTTAACTAGCGATCGCACATTAATCATTTTTCTAAAATACAGTTTAGGCTGCTGTTAAGTATTAAGCATACTATATTATCTCCCAAGTGATCAAAATAACCGATATCTAACTAAATTGTATGCCAGACAACAGCTTATTAAATATTTATTTTTAATAGTTAATTTTTGGAATTACTAAGACGAATTATCAAATAACTAATTGACAGGGCGAGAATAGCAATTCCTAAACCAATTATATCAATCCCTCCAACTTTTTCTAAGTCAAGAATAATAATTTTTCTGGCCACAGCAATTAAAGATGTGACAATAACTAATTCAACTTGGAAAACATGTTTTCGTAAATAAGCTGTAATATTTTCTAAAATTTCTAAAGCAATTAAAATATTCAAAAATAGCCCAAAAATTTTATACAAGGTTGTGTTAAACTTTGCATAAGGCGCTGTAAATAACTCTTTAAGAATAAATACTCCTAAATCCCCGATCGCTACCAAAATTACAATTACCATGAAAATAGATAGAACTTTAGAAACTAGCACTTCTATGTTTTCAATGATGTGCATGAAGTTCTCATCTTTGGTAGCTCCTAGAATTTGCCTCAGTAACTTTTTCATCTGCTGCACCCGGCTTTAAAATAAAATAAAATCCTATAGATAAATCTAGAGGATTAAAAAAAGATGATTTGTAATACTATCTGATTTTTATTCTTTCCCATAGCTCAACTCGGCGCTAGTCAAACTTTTGGTTATTATAAATTTAACCTCTTTAAATATGGTAATTGCTATGGGTCAATAGTAGAGAGCCATAAAAAATGATAATCACTATTGGATATTGATTATTGACTAAATTACCTTTTGAGCGGTACAGTTAGGAGCTTATCCTTTTGAGGACTGGAGTTGATAATCTTTGGCTGTAACTTCTACAGAGATTGGTATCAGCTGCACAGCACAGGCTTTTAATTCTGGTTGCAGTGAATCGGGGCAAGATTCTGGATGGGTGAGGGCGTTGGCTTCGGCATTATCTGCCCACAGCGAACCCCAATGCATGGGGACAAAAACTGTACCAGGCGCGATCGCTTTTGTGACTTTAGCAGGAAACTTAGCTTTACCCCGACGCGATCGCACTTCTACATACATACTATCTATAATACCTAACCGAGCAGCATCACGGGGATGAATTTCTATAAACGGTTCGGGATGCATTTTGCAAATTTTTTCAATCCGGCCGGTGCGCGTCTGCGTATGCCAATGTCCGTAAAGTCTTCCAGTAGTTAACACCAAAGGATAATCTGGGTCGGGTGGTTCTGCCAATCCCTTTGAGTAATATGCCCCAAATCGAGCGCGTCCGTCAGAGGTGTGAAAGCGCAAATCAGTATAAAGTCTTTTGGAGTTAGGAGTTTGGAGTGAGGAGTTAGGAGTTGAAGATTCTAATTCATAACTCCTAACTCTTAACTCATCACTTTTTTCTGGATGAGGCCATTGAGTCGGACCTTGTGTCTGTAATTGCGCGTGACTGATACCCGTCATATCGCAAGGGCGAGTTTTAGTTAGTTTGACAAACTCAGCATAAACTTCAGCAGAGTTAGCAAAGGCAAACTCTTTTTCAAAACCTAATCTCCGTCCAACTTCGGCAAAAATTTCCCAATCGGCTTTAGCTTCTCTTGGCGGTTGGCGGAATGCTTGACACAGAGTTACCACTCGTTCGGAGTTTGTCATCACACCAGTTTTTTCACCCCACTGGGCTGCTGGTAGCAGAACGTGAGCGTAAGCAGAGGTTTCTGTAGGATAATAGGCGTCTTGGTAGATGGTGAAAGGCGATCGCAATAACGCCTTTTTTGTCCGCTCTAAATCTGGCATACTTACAGCTGGATTAGTAGCCGCAATCCACAGTAAACCTACAGCATCATTTTCCAAGCCAGTAATCATGTCCCAAGCAGTCAAACCGGGATTGGGCGAAATCTGTCCTGGCTTGAGTCCCCAAAAATCCTCAACTTCTGCGCGGTGCTGGGGATTTTTCACCACCCGATAACCCGGTAATAAATGCGCTAAACCTCCAGCTTCCCGTCCTCCCATTGCGTTTGGCTGACCAGTGAGGGAAAAAGGGCCAGCGCCAGGTTTGCCAATCTGTCCAGTCATCAGGTGCAGGTTAATAATAGTTCTTACCTTAGCCGTCCCTTCTGAGGATTGATTCACACCCATTGACCACAAAGACAATACTCGCTGCGATTCACCCCAATAGCGAGCTGCTGTTTCTAAATCTTCAATGCTGATTCCACATCGATGAGCTACTATTTCTGGGGGATAGTGGCGAATCACTTCCGCATAAGCCGGAAAGTTGCTAGTGCAGTCCTCCATGAACATGGTGTCGATGTAGTCCCAGCGCATCAACAAATGAGCAATGCCGTTCAACAGGTCGATATCTGTACCGGGACGAATGGCTAAATGCAAGTCAGCGGCTTCTGCGGTTGGCGTGCGACGAGGATCAACCACAATCATCTTGACTTTGCGGTTCTTTTTGTGATATTTTGCCAGCCGATTGAAAACGATGGGATGACATTCGGCTGTATTAGTGCCAATTAAAAATGCACAGTCAGTTAACTCCAGGTCTTCGTAACAGCAAGGCGGGCCATCTGAGCCAAAGCTTTGAATGTAGCCAGACACAGCACTAGACATACACAAACGGGAGTTGGCATCAAAATTATTAGTACCCAGACAGCCTTTCATCAGTTTCTGGGCTATGTAATAATCCTCAGTTTGAAACTGACCAGAACCGTACATACATAAGGCTTCTGGCCCTTGAGTGAAGCGTACTGTTTGAATGCGCTGCGTGATGAGATCAAAAGCTTCATCCCAACTAACGCGGCGAAACTCTTGATCTAAGGAGTTTCGCACCATTGGGTAATGTAATCTATTTTTATCTAAAGATTCTGCGATCGTTGCACCTTTGACGCAAACCATTCCTTGACTAGATGGATGAGCTTTATCGCCCCGCACCCGCCAAATGGGATTACCTTGGCTATCTCGATTAGTTGCTTTGTTATGTTGGGCTGGGGGTGAAACTTCTAAACCACAGCCAACACCACAGTAAGGACAAAGGGTTTTGGTAAATTCACTCATGGCAGTTGTACCATTTTGTTATTTTGATTGTGCAACCTCAGATGTAGCGACTGTTTGAAAAGCGCAAGTTAATACAGCTTTGCGTAAAATCGTGGTGAATTGAGGGGTGAAATTTAAACGCAGAGGGGCGCAGAGTAGAGCGCAGAGTTTGTTTGAGTCTATTCGCTACGAACTATAAGAATTTATGACAGGTCTATTCTTCTGCTAAAAAGTTAGGGTTTTTAGTTGCGGTTTCTGGTGCTTCGCCTTCATAAGCAGCAGCAAAGGAACCTTTTGGTTCTTTGAGGAAGAAGGCACACATAAAAGCACAGACTAAAGCAGCTAAACCCATCGTGGTAAATAGCGTTGGAGCGTCGGTTAAGCTAAAAATTGTTAGGTAAACTACGCCGCCAAAATTCCCGTAAGCTCCCACATTGCCGGCAATTTGTCCAGTGGCTTCCTTCTTAATCATGGGTACGATGCTGTAGGTTGCACCGCAGCCAGCTTGGGCAAAGTAAGCGGCAAACATTGTAACTGCGATCGCTAGCGGAATTGGCCAGCTACTATTAATAAAATGTGCCGTCAAATAACTAAAACCAATGCCAATACTGATAATTGTCATTGTCCATTTACGGGAGCTAAATTTATCAGAAATTAAGCCACCACTGGGACGAGAAACTAAATTTAAGAAAGGGTAGGTAGCGGCAATCATTCCAGCGACAACATGCTCTAAAGCAAAAGTTTTTTCAAAGAATGCCGGGAGCATAGAAACAACTGCTAGTTCGCTGCCAAAATTCGTTATGTAAGTAAATTCGAGTAAGGCTACTTGACCAAATTGGAAGCGTTCAGATGGAGCGTAAGTTTTTTTACCAGTTAGAAGTTCTCGGTTTACCTGCCAAGCTTGGTAACTTTGGTAAGCAAACAATCCTGCTAATAGCAACCAAGCCAGATACATTTGGCTTAAAGTTAAAAAGTGAATATTCTTTTGTTCCAAGCGCCAAGCTAATAAACCTAGAGCGAAAATTAAACCAAAATTTGAGATAATTAGCGCCCAGAAGCTTTTAACGCTCGTCACTTCTAGAGAACCATTTTTCTTAGGTTTTTTGTAGACTTTACCTGCGGGCGTATCTTGAACGCTGTTGTAATAAATTACGCCGTAAATAGCAGTAATTATCCCTGTAAGTGCGATCGAAAATCGCCAGTTAGAAGCACCACCAGCGAAAAAGCTAGTAGAAACTGCAAGTATCGGCAAAGCAAACTCTGCACCAAAAGCCCCAAAGTTGCCCCAACCGCCATAAATGCCTTGAGCAATTCCCATCTCCTTCGGCTGGAACCATTCCGCCACCATGCGGATACCCACGACAAAACCAGATCCGACAATACCCATCAGCAAACGACTGATGACTAGTTGATTAAAATCTTGCGCTAACGCCGTCGCCAAACAAGGGACAACCGCAAACATTAGCAGCATTGAATAGGTGATTCTGGGGCCAAAACGATCCAGAAGCATCCCAATAATGAGCCGTGCAGGGATTGTAAGGGCCAGGTTACAGATGCCCAAAGTTTTGATTTGCTCTGGTGCTAAACTTAGCTCTTTGCCAATGGTTGTAGCGAAGGGAGCAAAGTTAAACCAACAGACAAAGGTGAGAAAGAAGGCAAACCAAGTTTGATGTAAGATGCGGTAGCGATCGCTGAATGAAAATAATCCTTTAAGCATTGCAATCTTCCTAATTGAAGAGGACGGTAGGGAAGCAGGGAGAGATGAGGGAGCAGGGGGAGCAGGGGGAGCAG
>NZ_WBKL01000041.1:0-48272 GCF_015714705.1 Nostoc sp. NZL
GGGCAGGGGAGAGAACCCCATACATAAATGTATTAAATGTATTTGCTCTGAAACAAGGACGCATTATTTCTTGCGCTTGAGCGTCTCGAAATAAATGTTTTTATCCTGGGCATAAATAAATTTATTTGCTCTGCATCCCTTTTGGCAGGGGAATATTAGAATCTTTCTCCCCTGCTCCCTGCCCCCTGCTCCCCTGCCTCTTCGGTCATTAGTCATTTGTTATTCTCCCCCTGCTCCCTGCCCCATTCCCCAATTCAAATAATTCCCAGTTTGGCTAACCGTTCAATGGTGGCTTGCTGTGTTTCGAGGAAGTGTTTGCGGTCTATTTCTCCCTCCAGCATAGTATTAGCTGGGTAAAAGTGTGATTGATGATAACTTTCGGCGTATAGCTCAAATCGTTGGCGGGCAAGTAAATTATTTAACCCTGGTCGGTGGCGATCGCGGCGTAATGCTCCTAAATCAATCTCTGCAAATGCTGCCATGCTCTCGCCTGCACCTGTCTCTGCTAAAACGATTCCGCGATGGTCAATGATTTTAGAGCCACCATCGGCCGAAGCAATGGGGATAGCAATATTAGCTATCCCGGCAGTATTAGCTGAAACTACGTATGCCATATTTTCGACGGCGCGAGTGATTTTCGCCGCGTCTTTAGGTGTGAGGTTTTTGTTATACACTTCTGAGGTGGAATGGACAAAAATCTCTGCTCCTCGCATCGCTAGACACCGCGCCACTTCTGGATACAAAATTTCTTCTGATGCTAAAGCTGCCAAATTACCAATCGCAGTTTTGGCTACGGGGAAAACTCCCTCTAAACCATAGCAGTCAAGATATTTATCCCAAACATCATGGGGTGTGGGAGCAAATAGGGAATTTAGCCGCCGATAGCGCAAGACAATTGAGCCAGAAGGGTCAAGAATAAAGCAGGTTTGGAAGTACAAGCCGGGAAAGTTGGGGTCAACTTCGTAGGCGTTACCAGCTAAAAAGATTTTGTGCTTTTGGGCAATTTTACCAAGTGCCTCATACTCAGCACCAGCCATTTCTATACAAGCTTTTTCTGCCCATCCTGCTAGAGAATCTCCCATCGGAAAACCAGTAAGGAAATATTCTGGCAGTACAATTAAACGACAATCGAAGCCAATGAAAGCGATACTGGCAGCAATTTGTTGCGCTATACGGTTGATGGAGTTTTGCATGAGCGATCGCGCTTGGAGGCGATCGCTTGTTTGGTTGACTGCATGACAGGTAACTTGCAGTGCTAAAGCGCGGTAGGATTCTGGATTAGTGGGCATGGGGCATTGGGTAGTTATCTTTTTCTAATGACTAATTCGATCGCCACCCCAGAGCGATCGAACAAGTTTATCTGTTAATTCAGACCCAAACATCTGTGCGGCAAATTTATTACCTGGATCACGTTCAGCACTGTTACGGCGTACCAACAAATCACGAGCCGCCAAAGCTTCCCGTGCATCTTCTGGTACAGGTTCAGCTGCATCTACCCAAGTTAGCCAGCGATCGAGGGTTTCATGTGCAAGTGTGCGAGTTAGTTCAAGGGTCTCAAAAGTAGGTGTGCCGGTGTAGCATAAGCTCACAGGCGATTGAAATAGGCGGACATACACACTTTTGCTAGTAAATACTTTTAGGCGCGAATCATCCTGCAACTTTAAGAATGTTTGGTTAACTGGCTCATAGTAGCGATCGAGATATTCCAAATCGGTTAAAAGCTCAGTCCGGGGAATGTAATCTATATAAAAGAAAATATTCGGCAGTGTGCCAAACTCAAAAGCCAAATGAGGAACCTGGATATGCGACTTCAACCAAGTGGTGAGACGCATGGTGCTAAAGCTTGATTTTTCAGGGTTTCCTAACCACGAATGAACTAGCCAGTCAATTTCTTGTCCAGAAAAAGTGGTCAGCGATCCGTTGATATTGCCATCGAGACTGCGGTATTGCTGTAAATCTTGTGTAGAAGAGTCTGGATGTAACTGAAAACGAGCCTCCAGTTTTTGGTAAAGTTCCTTTGTAATTCCCCACAAGTGCTCAAATACAGCTTTATTATCTAGATCAGTTGGTTGCTGAGTCATAGTTTGAGTTTGTTGCTTTATATATAGACTTTATGTTTAGTTTGACACTTTCCGGTGTTTAGCTTGTTGCCCATATTGAGCAAGGCATTCATCGAATTCAGGGTTGTGGTAAACAGCCCATCAACTAAATCATGATAAAGCTATTGCAGTAACATCTTTAGTAAACTATATAAGCCTTCAAGGTTTCCTGGCCCGACGGTGGCATTTATCAAAGCAGACACAATTGATTGACTAAAAGTTATGGCGCTCATAGTTCAAAAATACGGTGGTACATCTGTCGGTTCAGTCGAACGTATTCAAGCTGTTGCACAACGCATTTACAAAACCGTTAAAGCTGGAAACTCTCTGGTTGTAGTGGTTTCCGCAATGGGCAAAACCACCGATGGACTCGTCAAACTAGCTAATGAAATTTCTCCAAATCCTAACCGCCGGGAAATGGATATGCTGCTTTCCACTGGCGAACAAGTAACTATTGCCTTACTGAGTATGGCTTTGCAGGAACTCGGACAACCCGCAATTTCGATGACTGGTGCCCAAGTAGGAATTGTTACTGAAGCTGAATACAGCCGCGCTCGAATTTTACATATTGAAACTACTCGCATTAGCCGCCACATAAATGCCGGAAAAGTAGTTGTAGTAGCAGGTTTTCAAGGCATTTCCAGCGCCGGAGAAATGGAAATTACGACTTTGGGACGTGGTGGTTCTGACACTTCGGCGGTAGCGATCGCAGCCGCATTAAAAGCAAATTTTTGCGAAATTTATACAGACGTTCCAGGGATTTTAACTACAGACCCCCGCTTAGTTGCCGAAGCTCAGTTAATGGATAACATTACCTGTAATGAAATGTTGGAACTAGCTAGTTTAGGGGCAAAGGTGCTGCATCCTAGGGCTGTGGAAATTGCTCGTAACTATGGTGTTCCCCTAGTCGTCAGGTCTAGCTGGACAGATGCCCCCGGTACTTGGGTGACATCAGCTAAACCCCAAGGGCGATCGCTGATCAATCTGGAAATTGCCCGTCCAGTAGATAATGTAGAATTTGACACTGACCAAGCGAAGGTTGCTTTGTTGCGTGTACCCGATAAACCAGGCGTGGCAGCAAGGTTATTTGGCGAAATTTCCCGACAAAAAGTAGACGTAGATTTGATTATTCAGTCAGTTCATGAAGGTAACAGTAATGACATTGCATTTACAGTTACAACACCAATATTAAAACGGGCAGAAGCAGTAGCAGCAGCGATCGCCCCAGCACTGAGGAATCAATCTAACCCCAAATCTGACGAAGCCGAGGTAATGGTAGAACATAACATTGCCAAAGTCAGCATCGCTGGCGCAGGAATGATTGGCCGTCCTGGTGTAGCTGCAAAAATGTTCGCCACCTTAGCCGAAGCTGGCGTAAACATCCAGATGATTTCCACCAGCGAAGTGAAAGTAAGTTGCGTAGTCGATGCAGCCGAATGCGATCGCGCCGTCAGCGCACTCTGCACAGCTTTTGAGATCGAAGTAGGGGACAGTCCATGCACAAATTCTTCTCTGCCCAATTTTCCCCCCGTTCGTGGTGTGGCCTTAGACTTGAACCAAGCGCGTCTTGCTATTCGCCAATTGCCAGATCGGCCGGGGATGGCGGCGAAGTTGTTTGGACTATTAGCGAAACATAATATTAGCGTTGATATGATTATTCAATCTCAGCGCTGTCGGGTGATTGATGGTGTTCCTCGGCGAGATATTGCCTTTACAGTCTCGCGGATCGACGGTGAAAGTGCAAAAGAAATGCTCACCCAAGTAGCAGCAGAGTTAGGATGGGGTGAAGTTGTTTTAGATAGTGCGATCGCTAAGGTGAGTATTGTCGGTGCAGGTATGGTGGGACAACCAGGTGTTGCCGCAAAAATGTTTGAAGCACTAGCCGAACACCAAATTAATATTCAAATGATTGCCACCTCAGAAATTAAAATTAGTTGTGTCGTGGCACAAGAGCAAGGTGTTAAAGCTTTGCAAGCTATTCATGCTGCTTTTGAACTAGCTGGTAGTGAAAAATTTGTCGTACCAGCGTAGAACTAAATTTGGAATTTGGAATTTGGAATTGCTGATTATCTATTTTTGAAATGCCATTTTTCCATCATGGCTACCATTTCCGAAAGCCGACGTTCACCACACCAAACTAAATCAAGTTTTTTGAGTTGTTCCAGGCTAATACCACCATCTTCCTCAGCAATGCGATAATATTCTTTATCTTCCATTGCTGCTAATAAATGCCCAAAAATAATAAGTTCATCGAACTGAGGATTTGTCTCTGGATCGTTCAAGATTAGCATTGCTCGTTCTTGGGACAGTCCTTGGAAAGTATTGACAATAAATCGTGTGGGAAAGTCTGCATCCTTAAGTTGAGGATGACGCGACACTAATCCAGCCAACAACACTCCTAAATAAGCTGCTGCTTGAGAATTACTCAATAACTCCATTTGTTGGATGGCAATCTCAGTCAAATTGCTAAAAAATGCACACCCCAACTGTTGTTCGATGGTAGTAACTGGATCTAAGATTAACGAGGTTTCTAACTGTGCCTCAAATGATGCTTGATCCTCCTGTGGCAATTGGCTAAGTAAGATTTCCTTGGCGCGATCGCCTATGATAATACTGCGATCAGACCCAGAGCTAAAGTCCTTGCCCGGTTCCAAACCTTTACTCACTAAAATTTGAAAGACGTTACTTTGAGCTTTTTCCTCCATCTGTTCATATTGAGCTTGTCCAATAAAAGTTTGACAAAACCAACTGTGGCTGTCAGAGTCGCATTCGACCATTACCTCATTAACAATCAAATCAGTTAACTTTTCCGATCCCAAAATTCTTTGCCACTCTACAATTAAGCTAGTAATAGCAGCTATGTCACGGTAATTGAGCGCCTTAAGCAATTGACGCTTCGCAGTAGCTACCAAGCCTTTTTTTCGCCCAAATACGTTGATTTCCAATTTTTTTATATGGAGTTTTGGATAATTCAAGCTGTTATTTTTTTACCCCATTTGAGGGTTAGGTGTCATGAGTGGGATTGCTGAAGAGTCCGGATCAAAATATCCCCCCCCTATGCATTTACCTATTTTACTAAGTCTAGTTTAACTCACAAATTTTACTTCAGTTTGGTAATATGTAAGCGTATTAAGTCTGTAATATTCGCTTAACAAAGACAAATATTACTAGCAATATGAAGCATTAGCTAATAATTAATACTTTTACATGCCATTCTGGCATTGTTTTTTTTTAATAAATATTTTTTTTAAAAAATAGTTACCAGTAATAACACGTAAGCTATAATCAAGCAATTTATTAATTACATATTTATATTGATGCGTATTCATTTACGAGATGGACGTTACCGAATACTAAAAGCTCTAAATGATGGGGAGAAGGCAAAAACCTATCTAGTGGAGGATGCTAATCTTCCTGACAGCCAATTTATAGTCAAGCAGTTACATACTCCTAGTAGCAATCCTCAAAGTTTAACCAGCCTGCGCCGCTTGTTTGCCAGTAAGGCAGCAACTTTAGAAAAACTGGGGCAGGAACACGACCAAATTCAGAAGCTAATTGCTTATTTTGAAGAAAATGAAGAATTTTATATAGTCCAAGAATTCATACCCGGTAATCCTTTAGCTGACGAAATTATCCAGGGACAACCTCTGAGGGAAGATCAAGTAATTAATCTTTTATCAGAGATATTAAAAGTTTTAGTAATTGTACATAGCTTTGGTGTAATTCATCGGAATATTAAGCCAACAAATATTATTCGCAGGGAGTCAGATAAAAAGTTAGTTTTGGTTGATTTTAGTAATTTTAATGAAGCCATTACTAATACCGTTGATAATCTCGAATATATGCCTATAGAACAGGTTAACGGCAACCTGAAATATAACAGCGATATATATGCTTTAGGTATGGTTGCGATCGCCGCACTTCTAGGTTTACCTGCAAACGAAATATCTAATTTGCGAAATCAGAAAAATCGGCTGACCGACGAAATAGTTTGGCATAACAAAAATACAAAATTTAACAGAAAATTAGTAAAAATTATTAATAGAATGGTACGTTTCGACTATCGTAAGCGTTACCAGTATGCAACCGAAGTTTTAGACGATCTGAAAAAATTAACAAATGTTAAAGATCAGAAAAAACAGCATGATAAAAAATTATTACTAGTTTTGACGGGGATAGCTGGCTGTATAACACTTGGTGTTGGAGCCTGGCAATTGAGGTCGCTAAAACCTGTAAGTGATGCTCAACAGACATTATACCAAGAGGGAGTAAATAAATATGAGGCAGGAAACTATGAAGGGGCAGTTGAAGATTTCAATCAGGCGATTGAATTAGAGCCGCAAAATGCTCTGGCTTATAATCGGCGAGGTGATGCTTATTATCGATTAGGAGACTACGAGCAAGCACAAGCAGATTCTAGCCAAGCCATTTTGCTGAATCCTCAAGATGCTAATGCCTATTTTGACCGAGGATTTGCTTTTTCTGAATTAGGCAAATACAAAGAAGCGATCGCAGACTATACCCAAGCGATTAAATTGAATTCTGAGAATGCTTATGCTTACTATGGCCGGGGGTTAGCTCGTGCTCAAGCGAAGGATAATAAAGGAGCGATTGGAGATTTTAGCAAAGCGATCGCTCTCAAGCCACAGTATACCGAAGCCTACTTACAGCGAGGGATTCTTCGCCGTCGCCTCCGACTTAGACAAGGAGCAATCCAAGATTTTGATACAGTAATTAAGATTAATCCTAGTGATGCCAAAGCTTATTATCAAAGGGGTTTAACTCAATCTATTAATAAGCAAAAATATGCAGCACTTAAAGATTACACAGATGCAATTAACATCAATCCCAAATACATAGAAGCCTATCTGAATCGTGGTGATGTTTACAGTGATTTGGGAAATAAAGTAGAAGCTACTGAAGATTACAACACTATTTTACAGATTGATCCTAAATTTATTGCAGCTTATATTCACAGAGGTATTCACCGTTTTTCTTTCGGAGATTATAAAGACGCGATTGAAGATTACACCGAAGCACTGAAACTAGATCCTAATGATGTAGCAGCTTACAACAACCGTGGTAACGCCTATCTAGAACTGGGAAATAAAAAAGCTGCAAATCAGGATTATTCACGAGCGATCGCAATTAATCCTAACAATGCCTTAGCCTACTATAATCGGGGTGTGATTCGCGCCAAGCAGAAAAATAAACAGGGAGCGATCGCAGATTTCAAAAAAGCTGCAAAACTATTCCAACAGCAAGGAGAAAAAGATAGTTATCAAGATGCACAAAGAGAAATTGCAATTCTGCAAAATAAGTCAGCACCAGCGCCAACTACTCGTCCTAAATCCGGGAAAAGAGAAAAAAATTGAGCTATGACTCAATATAGTTTGTAGTAAGCACTTCAGTGCTTATAAAATCAGGGATAAAGTACTTACTATGAGTTACCGGATTTTCTTATGACTCAATTAGGATACTGTATGCTAACTCTCCTCACTTTTTATCCAGACAGTCTGGAATTATTCAGCAGTAGTGATGTCGATACAGTACTGAAAAGAATTGATGGTTCTCACAATATTTGGTTGCGCTGTATTCACTTCCGCGATCGCACTGGAACCGCCAGAATTATCAATCACTTTGGACTAAATCCATCTCGTGTTGAGATGATTTTTAACCATGCCTCTCTAGGAATTGATGAAGACGTAGAAGATTGTTTATTTGATAGCTATGAAATTCTAACTTCTCAAATAAAAAATAACGAATTTGAGGTTGTGCGTGGCAATATTGTGGTTGGAAATAATTTTATTATCACTTTTGAAATTACAGAATTAAAAATTTTAAGCAATCTAACTAATAATTTACAAAAGCGAACTCCAGATATTCCAAGTCTGGGAATTGACTATCTTTTTTATCTTATTCTAAAATATGTTTTGAATAACTATGATAATGTATTTGATTATATTTCTAGAAAACTTGATGATTTAGAAGATGAAGTGTTAGAAAAATCAGGTGATGAATCAACCTACCAAAAAATTGCCACCATGAGGCAATCTACTCGTTCGGGACGACGTAATTTTCAAAGCATCAAGTTACTTATGGCTATTATGAATAACGAAGATTTCCAATGGATCACCCAGCCAGTGAAGGAACTATTCAATCAAGAATTAGTTCATCAGGTTGATAAACTTTGGCAAGAATATCAATCTCTGAGAGCCTGGATGTCAGAATTAATGGAAATTCAACGCGATAATATTGCTAGCAAAACTGGTGAACGAATTAATCGTTTGACTATCCTCTCGACCATATTCTTACCAATAACTTTCATATCTGGTTTCTATGGTATGAACTTCAAGTATATGCCGGAATTAGATCAGCCTTGGGCTTATCCTGCTGTGATCTGCATGATGGCATTAATTGTATTTAGCAGTATTGCTTATGCTAAAAAACAACGTTGGTTGTAGCATCTATTAAGTTACAGAATATTGTTGGAATAGAAAGTAACCCTAAAACGGTAAATAAACGTGAATCTCCCATTAATTATTCGTGCTGAAAAACACAACGAGAGAACAGCAATCGCTACAACAGATGGAGCATTTACCTATCGAGATTTGCTTTACACTTCCAGTCAAATAGCGGCAAGTCTTCTTCAGAATGCAGAAGACTTACAGGAGGAGCGAGTTGCCTTTCTCATTCCGCCTGGGTTTGAGTATGTAGCCACTCAATGGGGGATTTGGCGTGCTGGTGGCATAGCTGTACCTCTGTGTGTTTCCCATCCGCGCCCAGAATTAGAGTATGTAATTACTAATTCTGGAGCATCGATTATTGTTGCCCATCCTAATTTTGAGGGTATACTGCGATCGCTAGCTGAAGAACACAATTTGCGATTTATCCTCACCTCAGAAACCCTCCCATCTAATATTGGCCGCCTTCCAGAGGTAGATATCACTAGACGCGCTTTAATTCTCTACACTAGCGGTACAACAGGTAAACCCAAGGGTGTGGTTACAACCCATCAAAATATTCAAGCGCAAGTGACTAGCTTAATCACCGCTTGGGAATGGACATTGGATGATCGCATTTTACATATACTGCCTCTACATCATATTCATGGAATTATTAACGTACTGACTTGTGCTTTATGGGCTGGGGCGGAGTGTCAGATGTTGAGCAAGTTTGATGCCGAAACCGTTTGGAACCGAATTTGTGATGGTGACTTAACCCTATTTATGGCAGTACCAACAATTTATGTAAAACTAATTGCTGCTTGGGAAACGGCCTCTAAGGAACGCCAAAAAAGTATGTCAGAAGGCTGTGCTAAGATGCGCCTGATGGTTTCTGGCTCGGCAGCGTTACCAGTTCAAGTTTTAGAAAAATGGCAGACTATCAGCGGCCATTTTCTGCTTGAGCGCTATGGGATGACGGAAATCGGCATGGCGTTATCCAACCCTTTACACGGTGAACGGTTGTCTGGATATGTGGGGAAGCCTCTGCCTGAAGTTGAAGTGAGATTAGTAGATGACAGCGGAGAGTTAGTCCCCGCAGGAACACCAGGAGAAATCCAAGTTAAAGGGCCTGGAGTGTTTCTAGAATATTGGCAAAACCTCCAAGCAACCGCCAAAGCTTTCCAAGATGGCTGGTTCCGTACTGGAGATACCGCCGTAGTTGAGAACGGTAACTACCGAATTTTGGGCCGGATGAGTGTGGATATCATCAAAACCGGAGGGTATAAAGTTTCAGCTTTAGAAATTGAAGAAGCATTGCGATCGCATCCAGATATTCAGGAATGTGCAGTGGTTGGGGTTGCCGATCCAGAGTGGGGTGAGAGGGTGTGTGCCGCGTTAGTATTGCAAGGTTCACAACCTTTAACATTAGAAGCTTTCAGGAGTTGGGCAAAAGAGCGATTGGCAGTTTATAAGGTGCCAACCCAAATTTTGATAGTTGAAGAATTACCGCGCAACACGATGGGGAAAGTTACTAAACCGACAGTGGTTGAGTTATTTTGCTGATAGCGATCATAAACGCTGAACTAGACCTAGAAATTTTCAACTTGCCAATGCTCAAATCCAGAAGAAGCTAGCCCAAATCAGTCTTGATGCCGGATACGAGTTGCCAACCCTTTGTACACCCAGCGAACTAATGGGAGAGTAGATATATGGAAAGATGAAATTCTTGAAGAGATTTATAGAATTCGAGAAGAACATGCAAAGGCTTTCAATTACGATTTACAAGCAATTTGTGATGATTTGCGACAAAAACAAGCTGTAAGTAATCGGCAGATCATTTCACAGCCACTCAAACAACCCAGTCGCCAAAATAACAAATGCGAACGCCGAAATAACAAATGCGAATGTCAAAATAACAAATGAGTTCGCCGAAATAACAAATGCGAACGCTGAAATAGCAAATGAGTTCGCCGAAATAACAATTGCGAACGCCGAAATAGCAAATGCGAACGCCGAAATAGCAAATGAGTTCGCCGAAATAACAATTGCGAACGCCGAAATAGCAAATGAGTTCGCCGAAATAGCAAATGAGTTCGCTGAAATAGCAAATGAGTTCGCCGAAATAACAATTGCGTAGGCGTAGCCAGCCGTAGGCATCGCTCCTATCTAGTTTCCCACCCCTTTGGAGGTTTAGGCGGACACCAGAAGAGGTTTTTGCTAGACACCCCAAGGGAATCCAGAATTCCTCGCATTACCTCTGTGCAGTACATCCAGTGTCCCAAATCGTCATACATGCGATCGGGATTAAACTCGACATTGTAGTGCAGCACATTGGGAAGGTCTAAAAACTCATCATCGCTTTGGGGAGAAAGAAGTAAGAGATTAAATGGTTTTCCCTGGCATTGTTTTTGCAGCTTGTTGACTAAATCTATCACACCACCGCGATCGCTAATTCCGGTGCGGACGAAAAGCACTTTGTCGCAGTGCCGCAGTGCGTACCAAAACCTTTCGGAACGTGCTGTGTAACGAACGCGCATCCGTTCATGGACAGGAGACATATCGCTCGTTGGGTCGTCTGTCTCCTCAACTTCATGGGCAAAAGACAAACCCGACCATTTACTATGGTAGATTCTGCCTGCATCTGGGCTGTAGTGTAGGAAGGCAGGGTTCCACATATCATAAAAACCATTTTCGATCGCATCCGCAACATCTGCAATATTGGTGGTGCGCGTTAGATCAAAGGGAAAAGCAGGGCCATCATATTCCATCTTATACAGCATCATCCGGACGGCACAGCGATCGCCAAGGGGAAGAATCGCCACACGGCTGATATCCGATAACTGACATTTGTATTGGAAAAACACCGCAGACTTGGGTGGTGCTTTCACCCGACTTTCTAGCCCATCGTTGCCAATCATCATGGTGCGAAAGGGGGCATCGGGATAAAGTGGATCTTCATAGATACCCGATGGCATGGCTTTAAGTGCGTTGCAAACCTCCGTCCACATCGGCTGGATGTTGTACTCGTTGTCTGATTCGTTGATCACCCAGAGGTGTTGTTTGTCCGGTTGCAAAATTCCCAAATGTCCGTCATAGAACAAAACTTGTGAGTTGTTGGGCGAAAAAAGATTGAAGGCGGCGCTATATTCTAAGTCGGCACCAGGGGGGATATTTACTGTGGTGGCGATCGCGCCATCCTCTACAGCAAAGAAGGGGAGCGTCCCTGGTTGGGTATTCTTCGTAATGTAGATACCCGGTATCAATCCAGCCTTACTTTGCAGTGCAGTTTGTAGTTCCTGCCAATAGGGAGCGATCGTGTAGCTGTATTGTGATCGATTAATGATCCGTAAACGCTTCTCTTCCATACAGACAGAGACATGAAAGCCTACATTGTCAAAGTAGATGGGAAATTCACTCGGTTGTCGGAAGCGTTGTTTTTCTTTTGCCAATTCACCTTTGTTGATGTCAAATAAGTGATGGTCGATCTGCTGATACATAAGGCTGTGACCAACCGTGTTCGGGTGAGCCGGATCAAAGGATGTCCCTGCTTTCCATCGTCCTTGCCCATCATCCACGGCTGCCAACCAATCCAGTACGGTTACATCCCAACGAAGCATCCGCTTGTGTGTGTCTCGGATCAGCCAGTAATGTTCCAGGGAATAGTCGCCATTAGGATAGACACCGCCCAAAATCGGAATAGCCCCAATGTCCCGCGTCATTTTTACCAGCTGCTGCAAACCACTTTCAAACCGCCGTTGTATTGCCCGCCGTTCATGAGGGGGACAGTAGGCTAAACCTTCGTTACCTAGAGATAAGGCTATGATTACAATATCCGGTTTTTCTGGGGTGACAAACCAGGGAAATCGAGCGATCGTTCTGCTGACATTCGCCCCCACTTCGGACACATTCACAAGTTGATGCCCATACTTTTGCTGTAAAGCCTGTGCCAATAACCAAACCCAACCTTTCAAAAACCAGGCTTTATGACCTAATGCAACGGAACTGCCAATGACCACGATTTTGAGTTTCTCAGCCTCTTCGTTCAGGGGAATCTTGACAGCCGACTTCTCGATGTATCCAAAGGGGTAAGGTTGTAAATAACCGAATGCGCCATCATCTACAATAATCGTGCTGGAATGATCGTTAGGGTCAATCGGTATCCAGCGGTTTGTATCTAGTAAACTTTCCCATCGGGCATTGCCGTTTGCATCGAGACGCACATATTTATATTCAACCCTCTGGCGATTGCCCAATTCTAAAGACGGCTGAATGTCAATTTCTATATCTATCCACCATAAAGGATAATGATCGCCACTTGTACGCAGGTAGACACATTTCTTGATGTCCCAGAGTCCCAACTCTGGAGTAGAACCGACAAGACCGATGGATTCGCCCGTTTGCGTGTATCCATTTATCTGGAATCGATACATAAAGCTTATCCTGATTTAGTGAGTACGATACCAGACAGAAAGGCTGAATCCTTGAACCTGTTTTAGCAAGATCACGTAGAACTCTTAAAAATTGCGTATTAATTTTCTTAAGTATATTGATGCTCTGATTTATATTACAATACAGTTCAGTTAAGCATTTCTTCTCTTTCTTCTCTTCCTTTGCGCCCTTTGCGCCCTTTGCGGTAGCCTGCGGCAAGCCGCTCCGCGTCTACGTTAAAAAATTGACTGTGTTTGACAAAGAGTTAAGCCTTAACCCAAGCGTATTGATTTACATTACCCAAAGCTATCAGCAGTCAAGCTTTTCAAAAATTATTTGGATTTTTATAGAAGATATAAAATAAAGGATATTGCATTAAAAGTTTTGGCACAACTAAGAACAAATCAAAAAAAGGATAAGGTTAAGTTAAATTTTTGCTTCAGTCCTTATCTAGAAACCTTATTGAGACGTAGCAGTGCTACGTCTCTTTTTCACCAGATGTCTAATGAACTGTCCCTCTTAATGATTCAGCATCAACAGGTTTGATTAGGTAAGTCTGCAATAAATGCCCAACAATGAAGGCTATTAAGGGTAATTTTTGGCAGAATTTTACAATTGGTGAGCGATCGCTCTTGTTAATCTCTGCTAGTTTCAGATTAAGGTCAAAACACTTCTCCAACCGTCGGAAAAACTCTGGGTGATTTGTATTTAAAATCAACGGAAAAGCCCGTGCGGCGGTGTTATTCGTCTCTTCAATGACTCTAGTATTATATTCGCGCGGGTCTATCCCAATAGATTGATAAAAGGTGGCGCGTTCAAATACTGTCAATGTGTGAGTAGCAAAAACACTCAGCAAAAAGAAACGTACCCATAATCTAGCTCTCCAATTGTTCCATAGTTGAGGTTGCGATCGCAGCAGCGCTTTAAAGAAATCTCCATGTCGATTTTCATCCTGACACCAACTCTCAAACTTGCGAAAGAGAGGATAAATTTGGTGTTCTGGATGTTTTTCCATGTGACGATACACTAAAATGTAGCGCCAGTAGCCAATTTTCTCGGATAGGTAGACTGTGTAAATAATCCACTCTGGCGGAAAGAAGGTATAAGTGCGATTTTTGGTTAAATAACTTAAGTCAAGAGAAAGATTAAAATCTGCCATTGACTTATTCAAAAATCCCGCATGGCGTGCTTCATCCCGCGCCATAAAATTAAAAGCATCTGCCAGAATCGGATTGCGGTTTTTCAGACGGCGCGATAATTCTTTGAACAGCAGAAATCCAGAAAACTCTGATGTGCAGGAACGTTCCAAAAAGTCAATAAAGGCGGCACGCGTTTCTCCATCAATGTGATCCCAACACTGCTGAAATTCTTCATCACGGACAAAGTGATGACGGTTATAGTCTGCTCGTAACTCCTCTACAATTGCTAGTAACTCAGCCTCCTGGGACGAAATATCCAACTGCGCCGCAGCTTCAAAGTCAGTGGTATAAAACCGGGGTGTTAATAATGTTTCTTGAACAGGCGCTTTTACACCTGGCTTCAGCAACTCAGGTTGTGAGGTTTCCAGAGACTTAACCATGAGAATCCTTTGATTATTTCATCCTTTAAAAGTTATATAAGCATAAATAGCTGTTTGTAAGCATCAGTTAAATTATTGAAAGCAAGTTGTGAGAAATAAACTTATTAACTGTTGTTTCAGGAGAGTTTAAATGCCTATTCCCCAACCAGTTTTGTTACTACTCAAGTGGGATGTGCCTAAAGGTGAAAATCAGAAAAACCTAAATAAATACTAATATCTTTATAGTTATATATAAATTAATAGTTAAATAATCTTAGGAGAAATAAAAATAGCTGGGATTTGCATCGGCAGTGGTACTTGCCAGATAGTAGTAATGCAGATCCTTTCTAAACCTAGAATAACAATCTTTTAGCTGGCCCTGGCAAGCATCCTGAGTCGGTGACTGCCCAGAAACCTTGCCCTTGAACACGAAGGAAGCAACAATGAGTAGTAATCTAGCCATCAAACTGCGCTCTGGAACTCAACAAGCCCACACATCTGCGGAAAATGTGGGATTCATGAAATGTTTTTTGAAAGGAGTTGTGGATAGAGACTGCTTCGCCAAGTTCTTAAGCAACTTGTATTACGTTTACAGCGAACTAGAAGCAGCATTAGAAAGCCATGTAAAGCATCCTGTGATTAGTGCAGTTTACTTTCCAGAACTTAATCGCCAATCGTCGCTCGAAAAAGACATGGTGTTCTATTATGGGAATAATTGGAGGCAGCAAGTTACAGCCTCACCCGTTACCCAGAGCTATATTGGCCGCATTCGGGAAATTTCTGTTAGTGAACCAGCCTTATTGCTAGGTCATGCCTACACTCGCTACATGGGCGACCTCTCTGGAGGTCAAATGCTACAAAAAGTTGCTCAGTCAGCCCTGAAGCTTTCTGGCTATGAAGGCACATCCTTTTACAATTTTGAGCAAATTCCTGACAAAAAGGCATTTAAGGATAAGTATCGTCAGGCATTAAATGGATTATCCATTGATGATATAACAGCAGAACGGATTGTTGCAGAAGCTAATAATTCCTTTGGGTTCAATTTACAGATGGCTCAAGAGTTAGAAGGAAGTTTAATTAAAGCACTCGGTCAAGTTCTGTTTAATAGCCTCACTCGTTCCCAAAATTCAGGTAGTACTGAAGTAACTGCGGCTAATTAAGTTAGTCATTAGTCATTGGAGTTAGGAGTTAAGAGTTAGGAGTTAGTAATTATTCTGCTACCCTGTGGCGGAAGTTTGCCTAGCTTTTTCCCTCATCTCCCTCATCTTCCTCATCTTCCCCACTCCCAACTCCCCTCATTCATTGGAAAGCAACTAAATGGTTTTTCTATTACCTGGTGTAAAGTTTGATCTGGATCTGATCCAAAAGTACGACACTCGCGCACCTAGATACACCAGTTACCCACCCGCTACAGAGTTAAGCGAAACATTCACTGAAACTGATTTTAAGGCCGCGATCGCAGCATCGAATCAACGCAAAACTCCTCTTTCTCTATATTTCCATATCCCCTTTTGCCAAAGTGCTTGCTACTTCTGCGGCTGTAACACGGTAATTTCCAATAACAAGAATATTGCTAAACCTTACGTGGAGTCTTTGGTTCAAGACATTAAAAACACCGCAGCCTTAATCGATCCAGACAGAAAAGTGCTACAAATTCACTGGGGAGGCGGTACTCCTAATTACTTGGATCGTCATCAAATAGAATTTTTATGGAAAAATATAAATCGTCATTTCAACATCGATCCACAAGCAGAAATCTCAATTGAGATTAATCCCCGTTATATCGATAAAAACTACATTTTCTTTTTGAGAGAGATTGGGTTTAACCGTATTAGTTTTGGCATTCAGGATTTTAATAGCCAAGTTCAAGTAGCTGTAAATCGTGTCCAGCCGGAAGAAATGCTTTTTGATGTCATGAGTTGGGTCAAAGAAGCTAAGTTTGAAAGTGTGAATGTAGACCTAATTTATGGTTTACCCTATCAAACCCGCGATACATTTCGCGAGACGCTGAAAAAGACTATTGAATTAGATCCTGACCGAATTGTTGTCTTTAACTTTGCTTATGTACCGTGGCTAAAACCAACACAAAAAAATATTCCTCAAGAGGCGCTACCCCCAGCAGAGGAAAAGTTAGAGATTCTGAAAATGACCATTGAAGAATTGACTAATAACCAATATCTATTTATTGGTATGGATCATTTTGCTAAGACTAATGATGAACTAGCGATCGCTCAACGTAATGGCACTCTCAAACGCAATTTCCAGGGCTACACTACCCACGCTGAAACAGAACTCTTTGGTTTTGGTTCTACATCCATCAGTATGTTAGAAGATGCTTATGCCCAAAACCACAAGGAATTAAAGGATTATTATCAGACACTTGCAGCAGGTGCTTTACCTGTTAGTAAAGGTGTCAAGCTTACTCAAAATGATATTATCAGGCGGGACGTGATCATGGGTATCATGTCTCACTTCCAGTTACATAAGCAAGATGTTGAAAACAAATATAATATCAGTTTTGATGAATATTTCTCTGAGGAGCTAGAGGCATTAAAACCACTAGAAGCTGATGGTCTAGTTAGTTTATCAAAAAATCAGATTCAGATTACCGACATCGGTAGATTACTAGTAAGAAATATTGCCGTCATCTTTGATACTCACACAAAAATGCGAGAGACAAAATTTTCCCGCGCCATTTAATATTCCTTCTGTAAATATTGGCTACATATTATCCCCTCAATCTACCTTTAAAATAATGGCTGAGGGGATTTAACTAATTACGAATTATTTTAACGCATCTCCAAAAAGCTAGATAAAATTTTTATGTCTTAAGATAGATATCAAATAACACAAAACAATTGATTAATGTTGTATTGCTATACTGCTAATCAGGTTTAGAATTATATATTAATAATCAATTAATTCATCTATTACAAAAAATTTTATTTGGCGTTTATAGCATAAGAATGCCAAATATCATCCAGTTTTGATGTAATCTCTTTTCCTTTGTCTAACTTTTGGATTTAGCATTTATCCCATCTGATAGAAAGAATTTTGGCTCAGAGTTGATAACTTAAATACAAGTGAAGTCTTTCTCTTCTGTTACATCATAATTTTTGGAAGTCTAATCGTATGTTTTTTCACAAAAAAGAACCTATTCATGCAGTTAACGTTAGTGAACCAAACCCTCGTTTTGCTCAGTTGCTTTTAGAGCAGTTTGGTGGAGCTACTGGAGAACTTAGTGCAGCACTTCAATATTGGGTTCAATCATTCCATGTCGAGAATGCTGGAATTAAAGATATGCTCCAAGACATTGCGATCGAGGAATTCAGCCATTTAGAAATGGTTGGTAAACTCATCGAAGCTCATACTAAGAATACAGATCAAACAGAGGCTTATAAGAGTACTCTCTTTGCTGTCAGAGGTATTGGGCCTCATTTCCTAGATAGTCAGGGTAATGCTTGGACTGCAACTTACTTGAATGAAGGTGGAGATGTAGTGCGTGATTTAAGAGCTAACGTTGCAGCTGAAGCTGGTGCTCGTCAGACTTACGAAGAGTTAATTAAGTTGGCAACTGACAAAGGAACCCAAGAGACTTTAGTCCATCTGTTAACACGAGAAATTTCTCATACCCAGATGTTTATGAAAGCTCTAGATTCGCTAGGTAAGTTGACAGATCCATTCTTTGGTAATATTAAACCAGATGAAACTGTTGCTCTCTACTACAACCTATCTACAGATGGTAATGGTCAAGATGAGCGTGGCCCTTGGAATTCTGAACCAACATTCAAATACATTGCAAATCCGTTAGAAAGTCACTCTTAATGGTCGTTAACTGATGACTGTTGACAGTTAACAGTCATCAGTCATTAGGTAAATGTACAAATTAAATGCGTAACAGCTTATCCACCTCAGGTATTTTTTAGGGGAAATTTATCTTTGTCCAACCTATGACAATCCTAAATTATTTGTAAACAACCAGATTTCCGACTTCTTAAAGAAGTCGGGAATCTAAGCCAAGTAGTATTTGCTGATATTCATTTGGATACAACAAGCGTTTCGGACATATATCTCTGCGCTACGAAGAATGGACTATCCTAGACTTAATAGAAAATGGCTATAAATATTTAATTTAGCCACACTCAAGAAGTCAGAGCGATCGCCTCTTCAATATTTATCCCGACGTTTCTGGATTCAGAAATGAATTCAACTCAAAATCAAAACTGAGAATCAGGAGATTGGTTTGTGATTGTCAACGCCACACCAAATGGTTGGGAAGTCATTTATCATCGTGCCCATGCTTTATTAGCAGCTCAACTCGCAGGACAGTGGCGACGTAAAGATGCGCCAGCAAGGTTATACGAAACCGTCGCTGCAATTTCCCATCACGATGATCTAGAAAAAGAGTGGGAAGAGGACATTATTACTGAAGCGGGTGCGCCAAAGGACTTCACTCTCGCCACAAAGAAGGATGCAGAGATTGGTGTTAAGAAATTGGCTGATCTGGCAAAGAATGCCCGCTACCGAGGACGGTGGGTGGCTCTACTCATTTCCATGCACATCAGCCGTTTAAATGAGCCAAGTCGTGGTCAGCTTTCAGAACTAGATAAACTTTTAGATGAGCAACTTCAAAATCAGCAACGTTGGCGCAAGGAACTGGGCATCGAAAAGGAACAAGTAGATGCAGCCTATGCATTTATGCAATGGTGCGATCGCCTTTCTCTCATCTTATGTCAGCAAGAACTACCAGACGATGAGCGGTTTTTAGAAATTAGTAAGGGCCCTGAAGGTCAGCGCTATGACATCATGCAGCGCAGTGATAATTTGGTTGTTGTCAAACCCTGGCCCTTCCAAGAGGATAAATTCACGGTCAATGTCGAAGCCTGCGACCTCTCCCAGGTAAAATTTGAAAGCAGTGCCGAACTAACTCAAGCACTACAAGAAGCTCCTATCAAGATACTAGAGTGGACATTCGTTAAGAATTAGATATTTGTCACTGCCATAGTCAGTAATAAAAGCCCCCATATGGGGGCTTTTGGTATTGGAAAAGCTTCTACAGCATTCACTGGAGAAATTTGCTCACCCATACTTGTCAATCCACTGAAAATGATTATCATTTATATATGAGTGTACCAATCATAACTGTCGTTGCTGGCCCGGCTGGATGTGGCAAAACTACTTGGATTTGCCAACAGATGTCCAATACCACTTCTAGTAAAAACGTAATTTATTTTAGTCCTGGCACTGGGAATGTTCCTATTGATCAGACACGCGTGGCTGCGGAATTCCCAGAGTTAAAAGTCTTTGGGGATGGGCAAGAAGTTGAGTTTATCAACCAGCTAGTAGCTACGGAACTTGCCTATATTGAACTAGGGTTTTACTTAGAATTAGGCGCAATTGAGCAAATATTAGACAACTTATCTTACAGGGCGATCGCCATTCTACCATCGCACCTCAAAGATTCGGAATATCATACCTGGGCAGAGAAAATTATCACAGGCGCAGATGTAGATAGTAGCATTGCCCAAACTCAACTATGGCGTGCGCCAACCAGTGGTCAAGTTATTGACGAAGACAGTTTAAACGAGTTTTGGTACGAAATTACCCACGGCGCTTACGGCCACGTTTCCCGTGCTAAGGGAATTTTTGATGTTGCTGATGGACGTTCACTATACGCAGATTTTGTGGCGGGTATCTCGGCAACTGATTTTTTAGAATTAGACCTACCACGCCATTTAGAAGGTAGACCACAGCGCTTCAGTGGGATGGAAGTATTGGGACAAAACTTGGATGAGTCTGCAATTAGACAAACCTTGCAAGATTGCTATTTGTCAGAAACTGCGATCGCACAATACCAAGAACAGGTAAAACAAATCTTAATTGAGGAGAGTATACAGTGAAATTCGCGGTTATGTCATGTATTCATGGCAACTATGAAGCTTTGGATGCGGTATTGTTAGATAGCGATCGCCAAAAAGCTGAGAAAATCTTTTGTCTTGGCGATTTGGTTGGATATGGGCCCTATCCAAATGCTGTAGTTGAACAAATTCGTTCCCTTGATATTCCTACTTGCGCGGGGTGTTGGGATGAAGATATCGTCGAAGGGCTGAATGCTTATGATTGCAGTTATCCCTCTTTATTGGCTGAAAAACGTGGCAAAATCGCCCACGAGTGGACAAATAACGAAATTCATTCAGAACACCGCGAATTCTTAAGCCAATTACCCCATAGTTTACGTGAGGGAAATTTGGCGTTTGTTCATGGTAGTCCCCACAGCAATCACGAATATTTATTACCAGAACTTGATGCTTATGCCGCTCTAGAGCGAGTACTTTCCACAGAAGCGGATGTGCTATTTTGCGGACATACTCATGTACCTTATGTGCGTAACTTGGATGCAGGCAGTTTACAGGTTCGTGTCAAAGGTGAAACAGCAGAAGAACAGCCACTCAGTTTCACTACCTCCCTCAAGCGAATTATTAATGTAGGTTCCGTGGGAGAACCTCGACACGGGCGACCAAATGCGACATATGTGATTTATGACACAGAAAGTCAAGAAGTGAATTTGCGGGAAGTACCTTACGATTATCAAAAAACCTGTGCGGCAATTATCGAAAAGGGTTTACCGCCAGTTTTTGCTTGGCGTTTGGCGCAAGGATTGGAATTTGCAGAAAGGGCTGATGACCCGACTCATGTTTGTACGAGGTAAAGAAGAGCGAGGGAGACAAGGGGAGAGGGGAAAAGGAGAATAATCCATGCCCAATGCCCAATCTTTAAACTAAAAATCTAAAATCTAAAATTGATATGAGTAAATGGGCGATTTTGAGCGGTATTGAAGGGAATCTGGCAGCTTATGAAGCTGTAATGACAGATATTAAGCGTCAGGGTAATGCTGTAGAGGCTTTGTATATTTTGGGCGATTTGGTCGGGCCCAGACTAGAAACGGAGAAGTTAGTAAAACGGGTGCGTAACCCGCAACCTGGAGAGTTAGAACCTTTGATTTGTAAAGGTTGGTGGGAAGAACAGTGTTTTATCCTACATGGTCTTGGCCCAACTGGAGAAGCGACTGATTTGATGGCAAAATATGGGGGAGAAACAGTTAAGTTGCTGTGGGAGTCTGTTTCTCGCCAAACGGTGCAATGGTTGAGAACACTAGACTTTGGTTTCTTTGAACTGGATTGTTTGTTAATTCACGCCACAACAGTAGCGGTTGACGAGGAACTTACACCAAAAACTCACCCTATTATCATGTGCGATCGCCTATCGCGGATGCAAGCAAATAACTTGTTTTGCGGTCGTTCTGGCTTGGCTTTTCAATATCAATTGCAAGCAGGTTCTATCACTACAAGCATAACTACTCTTGATAGTCAAGCATTTCCCAAAACCATAAATATTTCCCCGCGTCAAGTTATTGGTGTGGGTAATGTGGGACGAACACCTACTGAAGCAAAATATACCCTTTATACACCAAGTACAAATCATCTGGAATTTAGGACTGTGCGCTACGGTGTCAGCAAGGGATTTCAGGTGAAGTCAATTAAAGTAGGTTCCTATTAGGCAAAAAAGAGCCAGAGAGTTAGTTCTCTGGCTCAAAGCTGGAGACAAAATAATCATCAAATAAAGGCTAACTTGGGTAATAACCTAAATTCTTCCCAGGTTATGCAGCCCTAAGACAACACCCACTCCTAAGATATGACCAAAGGCGGTAGTTGCTAAAAGGGCTGGTAAACCAAAACCACCAAATAAATTGGCTGAGGGTAGTCCTGGTTCTGCGTTAGGATATTTGATGGTAGATTTACCAAAGGCAATGGCAACGATATTAACGATAATGATAATCAGTGCAACTGTGGGACTCCATTGCAGAGGTGTGGTTGCAGCAGCGAGTAAGGTTGAAGTAAACACCTGATTTGCTCCTGAAATTTATTAATGATTGAAAATATAATCTGAAACTTTCCGAGGCAAATTCCAGAAAGTACCCGATTTTGCATCAATATTTAACAGTTATTCTCACTACTTAATATAATGTGAGTTCAACGAGATGAATTCAGCGATTTACGCCAAAATCGTCAAAAAGCTTAATTTCTAAAACTACCTTCTCAACGAGACGCTCTGCGTGTCGCTGCTTTTTCGCTTCGCCCAACTCACATTAATGCATGTATCTATGGGATCATATCTGCACAAACAAGACGAAAAACATAATATTTATCTATCAAAAGCATTAGATATGCTGAATTAATATAGCAATCCGAATTGAAACAAGAGAAAGTACAGAAGCTAAAAGCATTTATATATAAGCTTTTTAGCAGTTTTGTCTCTCACTAATGATTTAGAGTTGATATATAAAAATAATAATTGTCATCTATCAGAAGTATGAAGCATAGAGATATAAATTTTCTATATCTAAAGAAATTAAATACAAATATTTAATCTAATAGTATACTTCTGGCAGAGGATGTAAAAAAATATTAGGCATAGTAAATTAAAATCAATATTAATCAAAGTTCCTAAACAATTTAGGCAAGTGTGCTATACACGAACTTGGTAAAGCCTAAAACTTTGTTAAAATCAGCAACACACAAACTATGAACTCTACCACCGAAAAACGTATCGCCTTGATTTCCGTCCACGGAGACCCGGCGATTGAAATAGGGAAAGAAGAAGCTGGGGGACAAAATGTTTATGTGCGTAATGTGGGTGAAGCACTAGCGCAGCTGGGATGGCAAGTTGATATGTTTACCCGCAAGGTGAGCCTGGAGCAAGACTCGATTGTTGAACATAGCGATAATTGTCGAACTATTCGTTTAAAAGCTGGTCCCCTTGAGTTTGTGCCACGAGATGATATTTTTGAATATCTGCCTGAATTTGTAGATAATTTCCTCAAATTTCAAGTAAAAAATGACTTTACATACCAATTAGTTCACACTAACTATTGGCTCTCTAGTTGGGTGGGAATGGAGTTAAAGAAAATCCAAGAGAGTAAACAGGTTCACACCTACCACTCATTAGGAGCAGTCAAGTACAACACCATAGAAGATATTCCTCTGATTGCTAGTCAGCGATTAGCAGTAGAAAAAGAGGTTTTAGAAATAGCAGAGCGAATTGTAGCAACAAGTCCGCAAGAACAGCAACATATGCGATCGCTAGTTTCCACTAAAGGCAATATTGACATCATTCCCTGTGGTACAGATATTCAGCGGTTTGGTTCGATTGCACGAGAAGCAGCCAGGGCTGAATTGGGAATTGATAAAGAAGCCAAAGTTGTATTATATGTAGGACGTTTTGACCCACGCAAAGGGATAGAAACCTTAGTGCGGGCAGTAAACCAGTCTGGGCTACGCGACTCTAAAAATCTCCAGCTAATTATTGGTGGTGGTAGTACTCCAGGTAACAGCGACGGCATTGAGCGCGATCGCATTGAGGCTATTATCAACGAATTGGGGATGAGCGACTTTACCACCCTTGCTGGTCGTCTGAGTCAAGATATTTTGCCAACTTATTACGCAGCTGCTGATGTTTGCGTTGTTCCTAGCCACTACGAACCCTTTGGACTCGTAGCGATCGAAGCGATGGCAAGTGGTACACCAGTGGTAGCAAGTGATGTCGGCGGACTTCAGTTTACTGTAGTTAATGAAGAAACTGGTTTATTGGCACCACCGCAAGATGTAGATGCCTTTGCCTCTGCCATTGACCGAATTCTCTTAAATTCAGAGTGGCGAGATGAATTGGGTAAAGCTGGCAGAAAGCGCGTCGAAAATAAGTTTAGCTGGGATGGCGTAGCACATCAACTGAGTGAACTTTACACCGAACTGTTGCAGCCACAAACAGTAGCGTCAACAGCAAAAGAACTAGTAGAGTCAACAGCCGAATTAGTGCAGTCAACAGCAAAAGAACTAGTGGAGTCAACAGTCGAATTAGTTCAGTCAACAGCAAAACAGGCAGTTTTGGTTGCTAAATAATTCTCTTGCGTAACAGATAATGGTGAATGGGTAACTCGGAAGTAAGCAATAATTTTATTTTCCTAGTCGTCACTCACCATTACTCAATCATTTCTTCTAAATATTTCTCTAGGCTGAGTGATTTCCATTATTAGTTTAATTAATGGAAATTACTTAGCTCGTTTATTTATATAGCTTTAGCTGATAAAACTTGGCACTAAAAAATGTATAAAAAGGGTAAGCTATGAGCTAAATGCTGGGAGTCTGTCTGAATAATAGATTTCTGCGTTAGGGAACTCCAAAAAATAAATTATCCAATTTCTGGACTTCACTACGACTTTCCCTCCCCCTGCTCCCTGCTCCCTGCCCCTCTGCCTCTATAGCGATGGTATATTTTTTTATTCGGAAGTACATTAGCTATCACCAAACCAAGTAACCGCTATGATAGTTGAGGTCTGCTATGCTTTGACTAAACGAAGATAAAAGCATAGCGATCGCTACCATTTGAATGTTAACAACTAATCGCTTTGCAACCAGTTGACTTTACCACTCTCACAGCTGCTTGTAGCGAAATCCGCGCTAACTGGCTACCATCACGCTTAGAACAGGTTTACCAGCGCGATCGCTACACTATTGCCATAGCATTACGCACCCTGAAACAGCGAGATTGGCTACAAATTTCTTGGCATCCCCAAGCTGCACATATTTGTATCGGTGATCCACCACCGCGATCGCCAGATACCTTTACCTTTAGCCAACAACTGATACACCAATTGAGTGGTTTAGCACTGGTAGCTATTGAAGCGATCGCTCCTTGGGAGCGGGTTATTGATTTGCAATTTGCCCGTCGTCCTGGAGAAACCGCCCTATATCATGTCTATGCAGAAATCATGGGCAAGTATAGCAACGTCATTCTCACCGATGCCAACAATATAATTATCACTGCTGCTCATCAAGTCAGTCAGCAACAATCTAGTGTCCGTCCCATCCAAACCGGACAACCTTATGAAACACCGCCAAAACTGACTGGGACTGTCCCCAGTTTGAACGAATCTCAAGAACGTTGGCAAGAACGGGTAAGTTTAGTACCAGGAGCAATCAAGCGGCAATTGCTCAAAAGTTATAGTGGCTTGAGTGCAGCACTACTGGAGTTAATGCTACTAGAAGCAAATATCGCACCAGAAACATCCACCGATACTCTCAACCCCGACGACTGGCAACGGCTGTTTGAGCGCTGGCAAGAATGGCTACAAGCCTTGGATTCCAGTAAATTTCAACCCGCTTGGACAAAAGATGGCTACACCGTAATGGGTTGGGGTGCAGTTGAAAAGGTCAAAGATATCCAGGAGTTACTCAACCGCTACTACAGTAACCAAATTGACCAACAATTATTTTCTCAATTGCGCCATCAGTTGAGTCAGAAATTGAATAATATTTTGGCGAAATTACGCAATAAAGCTCAAACCTTTAAGACGCGCTTGCAGCAATCAGATCAAGCCGATGAGTATCGACAGAAAGCTGATTTATTGATGGCTCATTTGCAAAACTGGGAATCGGGGATGAAAGAAATTATCCTTGCTGATTTTGATACAAATTTGCCAGTAGCGATCGCTCTCCAACCAGATAAAAATGCTGTCCAAAATGCCCAAAGTCTTTACAAACAGCACCAAAAACTCAAACGCGCTCGTGCTGCCGTCGAACCGCTACTATTGGAAGTGCAGACAGAAATTGAGTATTTAGAACAAGTAGAAGCTGCGATCGCTCAAATAGACACCTACCAAACAGCAGAAGATTTGCGAGCTTTAGAAGAAATCCGCGAAGAGTTAATTGGGCAAAAGTATCTAGAAGATCCAGAATACCGTAGCCGCAGTGCAAACGAACCCCCCAGCACCAACTTTCATCGTTACCTTACCCCCAGCGGCTTTGAAGTATTAATCGGTCGCAACAATCGCCAGAATGACCAATTAACCTTTCGTGTAGCTGGGGATTATGACTTATGGTTCCACGCTCAAGAAATTCCAGGGAGTCATGTATTACTCCGTCTAGAACCGGGTGCTGTAGCAGAAGAAGCTGATTTGCAATTTGTAGCTAATCTTGCCGCCTACTACAGTCGCGCTCGTCAGAGTGAGCAAGTGCCAGTAGTTTATACCCAGCTAAAACACGTCTACAAACCCAAAGGAGCAAAACCAGGAATTGCCATTTACAAGCAGGAGAGCATCCTCTGGGGAAAACCACAAATAGTTATTAGTCATTAGGTATTGGTTTTTTCCACCTTGCTCCCCCTGCTCCCTTATTCACCTAACCTCACCCATCTATACCCTGTGATTAGCTGAATTATCCTAATAGATAGAAGCTTTTAAGCTTTGCTCGTATCTTTTTTTGATGAAATTTCACGAAAAATCTGTGTTGACTGTTACAATATTGTTAAGAAAAGTTGCCCGTTGCATTTTGGGAACGCGCAATTGGGTTTTAACTCTCTTGAGAAGACAACGCAAAAAAACATTTTATAGACCAGCTGTGGGAGGCTGGTCTTTTTGTATTTAAAGTGCTCATAAATTGGTTATCCGATAACTCACTACAAACACCTTGAGCATCTATGGTTAGTAACTTCACTGACTTTTCATTCTTATCTGGATAACCTCACTTCCATTCCTCTCTCATGGTCTTGGGGGGCTGGGGGTTAGGTTTTGCGTTAGGTTTGAGTTTTATTTTTGAGACTACATACAAAAGAAAAGACGCAAATTTATCCTTTGCGTCTTCTTTTAAGATTTTAAAAATTAGAAACTGAATGTGGTTCTTAGTGCACCAATAACAACATCATCATTGTTGTTGTTGTGATCTGGGGATGTTAACCAGATGACTCCTGGAGTAATGGTGATATTGTCACTCAGCTTATACTGGTAGAACGCTTCAAGATGATAGGATGTATCGGGATCACTATCTAATCCTGCGATGTTAGAATTTGTTAATCTAGGTTCCACGCCAGCAATAATACCGGCTAAACTTCCTTTTTTACCGAGGTCAGGGAAGCCGAGGGTAACGGCATAGTTCCAAATATCAACTTCTCCACGGTTGCCAGTCAAGGTACGGCTGTTGGTGTATCCAGCCCAACCACCCAAGACGATGTTATCAGTGATGCCGATGGATGCTTGCACACCATAAGAATTGCTGGAAAATCGAGAATCTAGCGTACCATCGGCATCTAAATCCAAGGGCGTGAGAGTTGCTGCATTGCTACCCGTGAGTAGTGGTTGATTATAAGAATTAATGTAAGTTAAACCAACAGTAATGCGATCGCTTGGTTTAACAGTCAGCTGTGCCAGCGCACCGTAAGAACCATTAAACAAACCATTATTGGGTGTAGGGTCATTCGCTGTACCACTCAAATACCCTAGACTGAGTGCTAATTTGTCACTGAACTCGTGGGTTACTCCCAACCCCGCGCCACCTATCTGGCTATAAATTGGGTTGCGTGTACCAAAGGTTGACAAAGCACCAAACGCCCCATCACCATCAAAGAGATTGACAGTGGTGGTAAGGTCGTCTGCTGCACCTGCGTTAGCAATAGCGATAATCTGTGTTTTTTCGCCCAAGGGAAATCTGTAGAACAGTGCATCTATCGCAGCATTAGTAGTACCATCCTCGCCAGCAAAGAATAAGTTACCCTCTGGTGTACCAATGTTAGGGCTGAGAATATTATTAGCCTGGATTCTGGTGAACAGCGTATCCTGTCCTGTGAAGCTGGTCACAAGTTCTACCCGCGCTCGTACCCCTAAAGTTGTATTTTCATCTGTAATTTCCGCACCATTGACTGTATTTCCTGACAAAACATCACTGACAACTGCGACAACTTGTCCTTGCAGTTTGGTTGTGGTTGAGAATTCATTCGCCTCTAATTCAGCAGTGCGTGCTTCTACTGCATCCACACGACCTCGGAGTGTCGCCAGTTCGGCTGAATAATCTTCTTGCAGCTTTTGTAATGTGGCTAAATCTTCTTTATTAACTAAATCGCCAGTGGCTGTAGCAATTAGTTCGTTGACGCGATCAAGACAAGCATTCAAACCAGCAGCAAACTCATATCGCGTTAATGCCCGATTTCCCCGATAAGTGCTATTTGGATATCCTGCAATACAGCCATAACGCTCAACCAAGGACTGCAATGCCTGGAATGCCCAGTCGGTGGGTTGTACGTCGGAAAATTGAGATACAGAGGTAACTTGCCCTATTGTCTGATCTGGTGCTATGTTCTGAACTTCTGTGTCTGGATTAGCTAAAACTTGCGGTTGATTGATTTCAGATTTACCGGATATTTCACCTGCAAATGTAGCAGTATTTACAAATAACATTACACCGCAGACTGCTGGACTAACTAGCAGATATTTACAGAATTTTTGCATTTTTATCCTCACACTGGTCTCCAATTCACACCCAAAGCACGTTTAAAAAACGTGTATTTTATGAAAATATTTGTCAGTAATATTATCAGAAGTAAGCAAACTTTTTAACAAAAAAAGTCAACAGATCCTAGTTATTTAGGGAAAACTAAGATGTACCGTCTGAAACAGTTTTGTTGTTACTCATTACACAGGAAACTCAGAATGATATTATGTATCTTAAATGAGAATGAGAATTATTATAGTCTAAAATATAAAATTGTGTCTCATTGCCAATAGGGATTGTGACACAGGCAGAGTCAGCATCCGTTTTGAGGAGAAAAGAGCGTGATTGTGAATTGCAGAGAGCTTAGAACAGGTAGACAAAGAAGCGGCATCTTGCCCATAATTGCTCTGCTAATATTGTCAATGGCTACTGGCTGTAGCGAATCAAATCCGAATCAGGGAAGAACTTCCGAACAGTCGCCGCAAGCACAGGAAGCCGCCTCTACTCCAGGAGCAGAGTCGGGAAAAACGAAAGTAGTGACGACATTTTTGCCGATATATTTGTTTACTAAGGCAGTAGCTGGAAATGTAGCAGATGTAGAACTTCTAGTGCCACCTGGTACGGAGGTACATGAATACCAAGCGACACCAGAAAATGTCAAAGCGATCGCAACTGCGAATGTGTTAGTAAAAAATGGTTTAGGTTTAGAGGAGTTTCTAAAAAATACTGTCAAAAATGCCCAGAACACCGAATTAGCTGAAATTGATGCTAGCAAAGGTATTAAACCCTTAAATGAAATTTCACCCGTTGTGAAAACGGCCAAAGAAGAAAAAGACCACGACCATGAACACGGCCAAGGTAATCCGCACGTTTGGTTAGATCCAGTTTTGGCAAAACAGCAGGTAACTAATATTCGAGATGGATTAATTGCTGCCGACCCGGCAAATAAAGCTACTTATGAGGCCAATGCTGCGGCTTATATTAAAGAATTAGAAAGTTTAAATAGTGAATTTCAGCAGACTTTGCAGAAAACTCCTAGTTGCACCTTTATTACCTTCCATGATGCGTTTCCATATTTAGCTCAACGTTATAACCTCAAGCAAGTTGCTGTGGTGCAAATTCCCGAAGATCAACTTTCACCAACGGATGTGCAAAATGTAGTCAATGCCGTAAAGAAGTACAAAGTTAAGGCTTTATTTAGTGAACCAGGAGTAGATAACAAATTACTAACCAGCCTCTCTCAAGATTTAAATTTAACTTTGCAGACGCTAGATTCATTAGAAACTGGCGCAACAGAACCACAGCATTATTTCAAGGCTATGAAAGCTAACTTGCAAACTCTAGAAACGGCGTGTAAATAAGTTTGCTAGCTGTCCTTTACAAATGACCAATGACCAATGACCAATGACCAATGACATTGCTATTTTGAAAGTAGAAGGATTAACTGTCTATCAAGGCAGCTATCTAGCTGTTCGAGATGTTTCCTTTGAATTATTGCCAGGAACAGATACAGCCATAGTTGGCCCCAATGGTGCTGGTAAAAGTACCCTGGTAAAAGCGGTTTTAGATTTGATACCTCGAAGGGCTGGTACGATTGAAATATTGGGTCGCCCAATTGCAAAACTGGGGCGTTTACGTCATTTGTTGGGCTATATGCCGCAAAATTTCATCTTTGACCGCAGCTTTCCCATTTCCGTCAGCGAATTAGTGGGACTGGGATGGGTGAATCAAGGTAAAAGGGGGGATTCTTTTTTTTCCAGGCTGTGGAGACAAGACCACGAAAAATCGGCAGCAGTGGTAGAAGCTTTACGACGAACCGATGCTTATCATTTACAGCATCAAGCTATTGGTACCCTTAGCGGTGGTCAACTCAAGCGGGTTTTATTGGCTTATTGTCTGGTAATGCCTCGGAAACTGTTGGTACTCGATGAAGCCTTTGCTGGTGTTGATGTACAAGGTTCAGCAGACTTTTACGCTTTGCTAAATGAATTAAAGCGTGAGGAGGGTTGGACAGTATTGCAAGTTTCTCATGATATTGATATGGTAAATCGCCATTGCGATCGCGTGCTTTGCCTAAACCAAAGCATTGTTTGTACTGGTAAGCCAGAAATTGCCCTTTCACCGCAAAACCTGTTAGCAACCTATGGCCCAGGTTTTAGTCGCTACCAGCATCAACATTAAAATAATTCGTAATTAAACAATGAAAGATGCTAGTAATTATAGATTTCTTCAATGATTGTCAGATAGCTTGGCTTGCGATCGCAAATAGGAATGACTTGGTAGAGTTATTCCTATTGCCTTTTATGCAGCGTGCGATCGTAGGTGCTGTGTTAATGGGAATACTTGGCGGGATGTTGGGCAGTTTTGTCACCTTGCGCCAGTTGTCCTTTTTTAGCCACGCGGTTGGTCATGCAGCATTAGTAGGTGTCGCTTTAGGTGTGCTGCTACAAGTAAATCCTACTTGGATGCTGTTACCTTTTACCTTAGTTTTTGGCGTTATTGTCCTCTACTTTATCGACAAAACCGACTTAGGTAGCGATAGCGTATTGAGCATAGTGCTATCTGGGGCATTAGCGATCGGTATAATTCTTACCAGTCTAATAAAAGGATATCGTGGAAGCTTGATGGCTGTGCTGTTTGGCGATATTCTGGCGATCGATACCACAGATTTGATTTTGACGCTGCTGGTACTTGTAGGAGGTAGCATATTTTTACTATCAACTCTACGGCAGCAAATTTTATTAACCCTTAATCCCGATGTAGCGCAAGTTCAAGGTATTCCTGTGCAATTGTACCGCTATGTTTTTGTGGTCTTGCTTTCACTCGCCGTTGCTGTAGCGATTAAAGCTGTCGGTGTTTTACTAGTCAACGCCTTTTTGGTTATTCCCGCCTCTACCGCCAAACTGATGAGTCACCACTTTAGCCGCTTTCTAGTCATGTCAGTGATAGTTGGTTCCATCAGCAGCATTGCTGGCATCATTGTCTCAGGTATTTTCAACCTTGCTTCTGGCCCGAGTATTGTTCTTGTGCAGTTTCTACTATTTGTAGCCGTTTTCATCTGGTTCAAGCTGAGATTGAAAGCTGCATAAATTATTTTTCTCCAAGGCCTTGCTATATTCTTTGATGTTTGCTACATTTATTAATCGTGGCTCACAAAAGCCCCAGCCGGGATAGCTCAGTTGGTAGAGCAGAGGACTGAAAATCCTCGTGTCACCGGTTCAAGTCCGGTTCCTGGCATCATACTAAACCCCTTGAAATCCTTAGACTTCAAGGGGTTTGTTGTTTTTAACTCACGGTTAGGACAGTATAATCCTATTTTATTTTGTATAAAAAACAGCTACATGTGAGAATTTTTTAACTACATGAACAATTTCTAAATGCGGAAAGTCCCTTAAGCAATTATGTTTGCATAGCAAATTCTTCTGGTTCTATTCCCCAATTTACCCAGCGAATTGCTTCACGCGCTGAGTTGATGTTCGGTGGAACTCGCAAGGCGTGAATAAACCCTGTACTATGGCAAGGCATTTTTAATACGTAAGTTGGTTCTTCATCAACATCAGCATCAATTTTTAATAGCGTGTATTCATGCCAAAAATCTAATTCAATAGCTTGTAATTCTTGGCAAATTCTGGCTAGACGGTCTAAAATGATTTTAGATTTAATTTTAGACTTTAATTTATCTTCTAATACATATTCTACTGTAATATAGCGGTTCCCAATTGCATGGAATACAGACCTAACCCCCAGGCCCTTCCCTACTAGCATTGGGGAGTAACGATCAAAGCCTCTCTCTTTGTAGGAGAGAGGTTTGGAGAGAGGTCAAAACTGTACTGCACCCAAGTGAGAACTGTTATAAAACCTCGTTCAAAAATAGTTAAATGCCTAATTATTTGCGTATTTATTTGATAGGAAAAATTGAAACCCGTATTAGTTAAATTTGAATAAATGTAGTTAATAAACTTGTTGTTTAAGTTTATGTTATTCCAATTTAATTTATTATGTTGTTTTTTGATAATTTTTAAACCAGCATAAAGACTGTTACAAAAAATAATTTCCGGCTGTTGTTTACCGATAGCTGTATATGCAGCTTTAACAACTTCCTCTACTTTTTCTTTATCAATCCGCTCAGTTGAAAGCGCGATCGCTCTCCACTTCTGGCGATAAACTGGAATCAAAGCGTCTTGCTGAGGCGTTAACTTTTCAATCATCGACATATCGCCAACCTTGCGGTTCGTATTCCCGTTGAATTTTCACCATCCAGTCACCTTGGGGAATCGAAATGGCTTTATGCTCCTCATAGGCAAGCAATGCCGACTCTGAGAACACACGTAAATAAAGTGTGTTATCTTTCTCGTATAATTCTGCATTTCCCTCAGTAATGCGATGCTTGTGCCCCGTAACTTCGCCTTCTGCCAAAGTTAAGTGAGGTATTTTTTGTCCTTCAATTTGCTCCACAGGCAGTAAGATTACATCACCTTGACGAATTGGTCGCATGGTTTTGCTTTCCTGACATGGGTACAAACCCCACTTCGCTTTTGCTCTCAAATTTGATTTAATTTTGGCACAAGCTCTTAGGAATTGAGCATTGATTATTTTCCTTGTCTCCACTCGCCATTCCCTATTCCCCAATGAAATTACACTTCTTGCGGGGTATTTTGAAAACTGTAGTCGCCAATTATGCGTTAGATAAGTTAAAGATTGAAATAGCTGGAACTTCACACCCAGCGTTCCCCTCCTTTAACCTCTGGGATAGACTGGGCCATAAGTTCAGCATATTTTATCCCAAGCAGGCAGTTTATGTGAGGATTAAATCACCGCCCTAAGCGTGACCTTTTATCTTGACAATTTGCAAAAATTACCTCAATTTGACTGTTTAGCTTAGTAGCTATTCTTTTTATTGAAATTTCCATGTCAACTCTCGTCATCGTCGAATCTCCAACCAAAGCTCGTACCATTCGCAACTACCTGCCAGCAGGCTATCGGGTGGAGGCGTCTATGGGTCATGTGCGTGACCTCCCCCAGTCGGCTAGTGAAATTCCCGCTGCCGTCAAAGGGGAATCATGGGCGCAGCTAGGGGTAAATGTGGACGCCGACTTTGAACCGGTATATGTTGTCCCGAAAGACAAAAAGAAAATTGTTACCCAGCTCAAAGATGCCCTCAAAGATGTAGATGAACTGATTCTGGCAACGGACGAAGACCGGGAAGGTGAAAGCATTAGTTGGCATTTATACCAATTGCTGAAGCCGAAAGTTCCGACTAAACGGATGGTGTTTCACGAAATTACCCAAGAGGCGATCAAAAAAGCTCTGAAAAACTGCCGCAATATCGATGAGCAGTTGGTTCGCGCCCAAGAAACGCGGCGGATTTTAGATCGACTGGTGGGCTATACCCTATCTCCACTGCTATGGAAAAAAATCGCCTGGGGATTATCCGCCGGGCGAGTGCAATCTGTAGCCGTGCGGCTTTTAGTCACTAGGGAACGCCAACGCCGTGCTTTTCATGAGGGTACATACTGGGATTTGAAAGCCAGTTTGTCAAAGGAAAAAACCCCCTTTGCTGCTCAGTTGGTCACATTGGCAGGAACCAAAATCGCTAACGGCAGCGATTTTGACGCAACGACCGGACAAATTACCGCAGGTCGCAATGTCTTGCTGCTCAACGAAGACCAAGCGGTAGCGCTCAAGGAACGCCTAACTGGGAAAACCTGGAGTGTTACCGACATGGAGGAACGCCCAGTGACGCGCAAACCTGCGCCACCGTTCACCACCTCAACTCTGCAACAAGAATCTAACCGGAAATTGCGCCTCTCAGCGCGTGACACAATGCGGGTTGCCCAGAATTTGTACGAGCAGGGGTATATTACCTATATGCGGACAGATTCGGTGCATTTGTCAGATCAAGCGATCGCAGCTGCTCGGAGTTGTGTAGAAAAGCTCTACGGTCAACAATACCTCAGTCCCCAGCCTCGGCAATACACCACTAAATCCAAAGGCGCACAAGAGGCGCACGAAGCAATTCGTCCAGCGGGTAGCACCTTCCGCACCCCCCAAGAAACTGCTTTGGGCGGTCGAGAACTTGCCGTTTATGATTTGATTTGGAAGCGGACTGTCGCCTGTCAAATGGCTGATTCCCGGCAAACTCAAATTACCGTGCAATTGCAAGTTGAGGACGCTGGATTTCGTTCTTCTGGCAAACGGATTGAATTTCCAGGATACTTACGTGCCTATGTTGAAGGCTCAGACGACCCGGAAGCAGCACTGGAAGATCAGGAAGTAATTTTGCCCAATATGAAAGTGGGAGATCATCCGGATTGTACAGAATTGGAAGCCGTCGGGCACGAAACCCAACCGCCAGCTAGATATACCGAAGCTACTTTGGTGAAAACCTTGGAAAGCGAAGGTATCGGTCGTCCCAGTACCTACGCCAGCATCATTGGCACCATCATCGACAAGGGTTATGCCCATTTGGTGAGTAACGCTCTCATTCCTACCTTCACCGCTTTCGCCGTCACCGACTTGCTGGAAAAACATTTCCCGGACATCGTTGATCCCAGCTTCACCTCGAAGATGGAGCAAACCCTTGATGACATTGCCACAGGTGAAGCGAAATGGCTACCCTACTTGCAGCAATTCTATCTGGGAGAGAAAGGGCTGGAAACTCTGGTAAAAGAACGGGAAAGTCAAATTGATGCCACCAAAGCTAGGACTGTAGAACTGGAGAATCTAGATGCCAAAGTCCGCATTGGTAAATATGGCCCCTATATTGAGGTCGAAAATGGTGAAGGAGTTATCACCGCCTCAATTCCCAAAGACCTGACACCAGCAGACCTCGACCCCAAACAGGTAGAAGTATTGCTGCGACAAAAAACCACAGGACCTGACCAAGTAGGTCGGCATCCCGAAACTGGCGAACCGATTTATGTAAAAATTGGTGCTTACGGGCCCTATGTTCAATTGGGTGACAAAACCGACGAAAACCCCAAACCGAAACAAGCCTCCCTACTGAAAGGTGTTACCCCAGAAACCGTTACCCTGGAAATGGCTGTTGGTCTGTTGGCACTACCCCGGACATTAGGAGTTCATCCAGTCACTAGTGGCAAAATCCAAGCAAGTTTAGGACGTTTTGGCCCTTATGTGGTTCATGACCAGGGTAAAGAGGGAAAAGATTACCGTTCCCTTAAAGCTGCTGACAATGTATTGACAATTAGCTTAGAACGTGCATTGGAATTATTGTCTGAGCCAAAAAAGGGACGCAGTTCCACCAACAGCAAGTCCAAGGCAGCCTTACGCGAATTGGGTACACATCCAGAAGACGGAGAAACAATTAATATCTACGATGGACCCTATGGTCCTTACATCAAGCATGGCAAAACTAATGTGAGTATCCCAGAAGGTCAAACGGTAGAAAATATAACCCTGGCTGAGGCGCTGAACTTGTTGTCAGCTAAGGCATCGACAGCAAAATCGACTCGCAAAACGAGTAAATCAACGAGTTCTAAATCTAAGTCAACTGCTAAGTCAACAACCACTGCGAAAAGAAAGGCGACAGAAGGTTAATTGCAAGTCAAGAGTCCAAAGTCCGATCCTTAACTCTTGACCCTTGATATTCATCCTTGATAGGATGCAGTTCAGTAGGTTGCAAGTGTGATACTCTAAAAAGTAAGGGAAAACACAACGCCAAATTTTAGAAGTGGCTTATGTCCCAAACACGGGATTGTGTATCAGCCCGGTTGGAAGCCAGAGGTGCGAAAATATGCCATTTTCTGCGTACCTGTTAATCAAAAATTGAGGTAGTATCTCAGGAGCGGTCAGTTCATGGACTATATAGAAAAGGTGCTGGAAAAGGTTAAGGAATTAGCACGTAGGTTAATTGAAAGCCTGTTAGGGCCAGAGGCTGAACCGGAACCGGAACTGATTCCGATTCCTGTGAATGACCGCTCGCGTCGTCGCCACTAGACCCAAAGTGCTGAACTCGACTTTGCAACCCTTAAGCATTCTGGCACTGCATGGGCCAAACTTAAATTTGCTAGGACAGCGAGAACCAGGAATTTATGGTTCGTTGACACTGGCTGAAATTAACCGCCTGTTAGAAGAAGAGGGTTTCAATATACAGGCGAAAGTTTTTTCTGTGCAGTCAAATCATGAAGGAATATTGGTAGATACTATTCATGGCGCATTAGGAATATATCAGGGAATCTTGATTAATGCAGGGGCATATACCCACACAAGTGTGGCCTTGCGAGATGCGATCGCTGCTGTTAACTTACCGACAGTAGAAGTACATCTGAGTAATATTTACCGTCGGGAAGATTTTCGCCATCATTCATACATCGCCCCTGTAGCGATCGGGCAAATAAGTGGTTTTGGTGTCCAAAGTTACTTGCTGGGCTTACAAGCTTTGGTACATTTTTTAAGAAAAGATGAAAAATGAATCGATTTTAAAGTTGAAGGTTTCGGATTTTGGATTAATCTGAGTTTGACGGCTCATATGGTGTTTGCCTAACGGGCTGAATCAAAAGACCTCTGAGAGGTTTATCGAACTAATGTTGGATTAATTATTAAATCCAAAATCCAAAATTATATGCGTTATTCTCCTATAAGTCGGTTTAGAGGTACTTTACTCGGAGCATTCCTGGGCGGAAGTTTAGCAACTGGTGGTAAAATACAGTCTCAGAGTTACTCAGATTTGGGCAGAATGGCGGTTCTGGGTACCCAGAGTTTGATTGCGTTGGGTAGATTAGATTTAGATGATTGGGTAGGGCGTCAGCAACAAGAATCTCTTCACATAGCCGCAGCTGATGACATATCAACAAAAATAATTATTGCCACACTACCAGTAGCACTTTTTTTTCACGAAAATCCGATTAAGCTCCGACAAAACTTGCTGCATGTGCTAAAAATCTGGGAGGATGACCTAGTAGTACGTGATGGAACACTAGCAGTAGGATATGCGATCGCTCTTGCCCTAACTGAAAAACTCCACCCCTTAACCCTTATTCCGCAAATAATTTCTTTTCTCGGAGAAACGCCGACATCAATACCAAAAAAATTATTAAAAGTTCAGAGTTTGTTAGAGCAAGGGGCTGGATTGTCAAGGGCGCAAGCCGAGTTTGCTAGGGAAGAAACACTCAGTCATAGTATCGCTATGGCATTTTATTGCTTTTTGAGTACCTTGGAAGACTTTCGCCTGTCACTTTTGCAGGCTACTCACAATAGCAGTTCTAATGTGCAAGATGCTACGCCTCTAAAGTCCCAGGCTATAAGTGCAATTACTGCTGCTTTATCAGGAGCATATAACGGTATAAGCGGAATTCCCGTAAATTGGCAAGTCTTGCTGTTACAGAGAAATTCTCCAACATGGGGATTAACTAGCTTTTCCCAAATGTTAAAATTGACCGATGCATTTGTGGCGGTATGGTCAGGAGTGTATGATATTGCCTTAAAGCCAAGGGAATTAACAGAGGAGGGATGTGAGGTGGCTTTGCTTTCAGTTTACGCAGCTCCTCGCGTTATTCGGTCGCGTTAATCCTAATATTTCACCGAACAATGGTGCGGGTATTAAACGCCGAAAATTACCAATCTAGCCAATAACTAAAAAAACTAAGTCGTACAGCTTGGCGCAAATCCAGCTAACATCTCAATTAACAAGACTTGGGGCAGAATCACCTTATAGTGTATTAGTCTTATATACTAGAATTTTTCAGCAAACCCTCGGACTAATTCTGTAGGTAGCTATTGTGGCAAATCAGCTTTAACTAGGCTCCACCACCGTAGTTGCAATAGCAGCAGATCAAACTTCCCTGATGATTGTCTTATTTTGAGCTATCAAAGTCAGCAATTACAGGCAGAAATAATGAAAATGCAGCAATTTTTGCAGTTCTTAACCCAGCAATTGACTTACTGGCGGCGACAGTACAAAGGACTACGCCGTAAGGGAAAGTTAATGAGAAATCCCAAAAGCAAAAGCCATAGAAGGGAACTTTTAAGGACTGCCTTTAAGAATGTAATCTTATTTTTCTCAAAAACCAATGATAAAAGTGTAGGTGTAGCCCGCCGTAGGCATCTCCGAAAACAAGAAAGAGCGCTCCAGTCAAAGGCAAAATCGCTCAAAGCTAAAAGTAGTATTTATGCAATCGGTTTAGATTGGGTACATGAACAGCGTTCCTTGGTAATTTTAGCGATCGCTGTACTGTCCCTCACAGGCGTTATGGGGCATAAATTATACAACCAGACTCAACTCCAAGTAGGGAATCCCGCACCCCAAACGATTACAGCGCCTTACACAGCTAGCATCGAAGATCAGAAAAAAACAGAAGCCGAGCGCAAAGCTGTTAGTAAAAACTCCTTACAAGTGTTGATGGTTGATTCGCAAATGAATGAACAAATCAACGGAAAATTGCAACAACTTCTGGATGATGGCAACGAAATTCGCGCTGTTGCTGGAGCTTTTCCTTTTTTTGATCCTTTAGTTTTGTCCATCTCTAGCCAACGTTACCTCCGCTCTTGCCCTGACTCGGAATGGCAAGCACTGCTGTTGGCTATAGAAAATACTAAAAATCAGCAGAGGAAAATAACGGGACGAACCGCCGCCTCATCCCATCCATCATCAATAGCTGCACCCAATCAGGAACGCCAGCCGAGCACAACACCAACACCACAGAAAACAGAGCCAGTTGATTTTTCTCAAAACACTGACTTTACTCAAGCAAAAGCCGAGCTAGAATCTTACCTCATTACAACTTCTGAGAAAAACTTGTCTTTACTGATTGCCCTAATTTCTCAAGTCCGCCAAAGGTACACCCAGGCCAATACCAAACTTTTACAGTTAGAGACTGTTACCTCAGAAGCAGTATACGAGGAATCTCTTTTTTTGGATTTGTCAGATGTGGAATGGGAAAGAACACAAATGGGAATCCATCAGAGCGCAGAGCGGATTCTCACACAAGGCATCCCACATGGACTGCCAAAAAATATTTTACAAGATGCGGTGAGTTTACAATTGCAGACCTTTGTACCAGAATCCGCTGAACCTTTGGCAAAGAAGCTGTTGTTAGCTGTACTCAAGCCAAATCTGCAAAACGATGAAGAACAAACGAGAGAAAACGCTCAAAAGGCTGCTGCTGGAGTACCGCCCGTGATGGAGAAGATCCGGCGTGGTGAGGTGATTGTCAAAAAAGGAGAGCAAATTACTGCATGGAACTTTGAGGTGCTGGAGCATTATCACCTGATTCGCCGGGATGTAAAATGGCAGGCGTTGCTGAAGTTAGCAGGCGTTATTGCGATCGCCATTGGCATTTTTGTCTGGGTAGAACGGCATGTAGATTACGAATTGCGACAACGCGATCGCTTGTTGGTGTTACTGCTGACTCTGAGTGTTCCAGGAGTGATCACGCTAGGATTGCCTTATACCACCTGGAGCGCCCTTGGTTTATTATTGGGAAGTTTTTACGGCCCCACTTTAGGGTTAACAGTTGTCGGAATGCTGTTGCCGATATTAGCTATTAGCTCGGATATGAGCAAGGCTGCGCTTTTAGCTGGTGCAGGGGGAGGAATATTAGGTAGTTACATAGCACAACGATTACGATCGCGTGAAGAATTAGCATTATTAGGTGTTGCGATCGCTTTAACTCAAGGCGGCATTTATCTGGTTGTTAAAATCTTAATTGGTCAAGCATTTGGTTCAACTTGGTATATCGTCCTCCGAGAAGCCGGATTGTTTGCTTTATCCGGTTTAGGCTGGAGTGTTGTCGCCTTAGGCTTGAGTCCTTATCTAGAAAAAGTTTTTGATTTAGTTACCCCAATCCGCCTAGCAGAACTGGCAAATCCTAACCGCCCTTTATTAAAACGACTTGCTACTGAAACTCCTGGAACTTTTCAACATACGCTGCTTGTGGCTACCCTTGCCGAAGCTGCTGCCAAACAACTAGGATGCAATGTTGAACTAGTCAGGGCTGGCACACTATATCACGATATTGGCAAAATGCATGACCCTCTTGGCTTTATTGAAAATCAAATGGGGGGGCCGAATAAACATGATACAGAGATTAAAGACCCTTGGAGGAGTGCAGAAATTATCAAAAAGCACGTAACTGAAGGGTTGGTGATGGCACGTAAACACCTTTTACCTACAGCAATTCAAGCTTTTATTCCAGAGCATCAGGGAACGATGCTAATTGCTTATTTCCATCACCAAGCCCAGCAAATGGCTCAGGAAGATCCAACTTTAACAGTAGACGACGCAGATTTTCGCTACGATGGCCCGATTCCCCAATCACGCGAAACCGGAATTGTTATGTTAGCAGATTCTTGCGAAGCGGCGCTGCGATCGCTCGAAGCATCGGCTTCGGGTAAGCGTCCCCTTCGCGGATCGTCTCCCTCAAAAGAGGAAAAGCGATCGGTTAAAGATGTCTCCACCGAACAAGCTTTAACAATGCTAAATAATATCCTGCGTGCCAAATGGCAAGACAATCAACTCGTTGATTCAGGACTAACACGAGAAGAAATGTCAAAAATTGCCCAGATATTTGTGGATGTTTGGCAGCAATTTCATCATAAACGGATTGCTTATCCTAAGTTGAAGGCTAATGGTGCTGCGCGAAATTCGTAATTAAAGATTTCCAAAATGCTGAATTTTTATTTCCTAACTTATCAATCTTAAAACCCGAATAAGTTATTAGGATCTAAACAAAAATGGCAATTTTAACTATTCGTTTACCAGACGAAAAACACAACATGAAAAGTGATAAGCTTAATTGAGTTGAATTACCCACTATCGGCAGCGTCAAATTTAATAGCTGTATTCCGGGATAAGCCAAAGCTGTTTCCAGCCATTCATTAACTGAACAAGCAAAAACCAGTCGATTTTTTTCGACTAATTTGGCAACCTCCCAACAAGAAACAATATTTACTCCTAAACCCTGAGATTGATATTCTTCTATATATTCCCGATGTTTTTTAATTAATCGCTCGTTATCGTCAACCCACCAAACCCAGATATGTGTATCAAGTATAATCATTGCAAAACTTCCCAATCTGACAGAGCGACGGGTTCTGTTGGTTCATCATAACGGAGTAGTTTTCCGCGCATTGGATAAAGATTGGTTTTTAACTGGCTAGGTGGTGCTTCTTGAGGCTGTGGAGTTTTAGCTTCGAGAATAATTACCTCCACAGCATCCCCTGCATGAAAAGGTAAGCCCCGCAGTATTAAAGTTCCATCTTCACTTAAAACAGCTTCTACTTTATGAGCGTTCATCTTGTTACTCCTATTTTTAATGGAGAGAAAGAGAAAGTCAGTTACTTCCTCTAGTTTTTTATTATGACGCTTTGGTACGCGATGCCTACGGCGGGCTACGCCTACGAAGTTTCCCGATATTCAATCTCTAATCCTCAGTACGTCGCACACCAGCCAAAATAAAATTAACTGCTGCTTGACTATGCTGCTCAATCATTTCTGGACTCAGTAGTTGCAAATCAGGTCTAGTATGCTTGATATTTTCGTAAGCGTTGAAGTATAAATTACAAACCCCAATAATATGCAGAGTGGTGAGAAATGGATCAATCTGACGGAAACAACCCTCAGCCATCCCCCGTTCTAAAATCTTGATGAGATAGCTAAAATTTTCTTGCCAATTCCCCTGTTTAAAATACTTTCCCTGGTTTTGGTTGGCTTCTTGAAACCAAAGCATCCCTCTGTGTGGGTGAGCAGCTTCGTAGGCGATCGCTCCTTTGACAAGCACCTTCAACGCCTCCTCTGGTGGGAACTGATCCAGATTTAGCTGCTCAAACCCTTCGTGCATCTCTACCGCCGGACGTTGCAGAACCGCTTGATATAGCCCTTCCTTGCTCTGGAAATAGTAGTAAATCATCGCCGTGGTGACACCTGCACCTCTAGCGATCGCTTCTGTTCGCGCCCCTTGAAGTCCATTTCTGGCAAACTCTGCTTCCGCCGCATCGAGAATCTGCTTTTTTGTCACTTCTGCATCGCGCACCTGACGCGGCTTTTTAGCTGAGAATTTTGACTGCGTTGAACGACCCACGTTGCTCCATCATCATAACGAAAACATATTAACTAAAAAATTGGTTAGTAGTTGACATAGAAGATGAAATTTATTAAATTAATATCTATTAACTAAAAAATTAGTTAGTTATTTGCACAATTCAGCAATGCAATAACCAAAGTGAGCCGAGCAAATGCCCGGTAGTGTTAGTTCATCCATTGCAGACAAGACTTTAATTATCCCTATTTGCATTCAAAAGAGTGATGTAGGACAGGCGACACTAGCTTGTCTACAACTTTTAAGTTTCAAGATTGTGCGACGTTTTACTAACTCATCTAGCGATTTTTCAAGAAATTATCAATATTTTGGAGGAAAAATGGAACCAATTTTACCTGGTGCGCCTTGGTTAATCGCTCACAAATCTATATTGGGAGTGAATAAACCTAATAAAATCACATTAAATGGACAGGATTATGTCATTTGGCAAAACCAAAAAGGCGAAGTGTTTGCCCTTGATAACATTTGTCCGCATATGCAAGCACCCCTATCAGACGGCTGGGTTTGTCAAGAAAAAGATACTATTACTTGCCCTTTTCATGCACTAGAATTTGATGGACAAGGCAGACTACAGCAAGGAGATAAAAAAGACACTCAGCCAATTACCAAACCGTTAGAGTTAATTATTAGTGATGATTGCATCTGGACTTATGCTGGATTTGAGCCAAGATTGCCCATTCCAGATTTGCATCAGAAAATTGTCGATAATTACGAGTTCATCGGAGTAACTGGGGATAAAAGTATTCAGGGTGATTTTTTGAGTAATCTGATGGTTAACTATGACTATAACCACCAAAATGGTACTCATAAAGAATTATTTAAAATTACATATTGTCATGTAAGCTCTTTTGAAGAAAAAGGATACTATGCCACAGTCAAACAAGAACTGAAGAGAGACAACAACACCCTAGGAGAAATTTTAAAAAATCCTGTTTTGGGAATCTTCCCTAAAACTCTTGCTAACACACTTGAATACGCTTTTCCTTCAACTACAGCTTTTTTTGCGAAAACACCTATTGGTGATATTGCTCAAATTCATATTCTCTACCCGGAAACAGAAAAAATTACTAAGACATTTATTTTGATGTATGCCAAAGTCGTCAATCCTTTGATGAAATTTCTGTTTAAAAACTCAGTTTTACAAGCAGCAGCCACAGTTATTGAACAGGATAGTGGTGCAGTTGAAAGTTTGTATCCTCGGCAAAAACCAAAAATTAGATTGCCAAATGAAGAGATTATGTTCTACGCAGAAAAACTGTACCGTGATTGGTAATCTAGATTTGCAAAACCTAACTCCGCTTTACAATTAAGTAGATACTGTAGCTAATTCCTGCTGGAGGTACTCAAATATGCGGCAGCTAAAATCAGCCGAAGAAATGCCTGGTAGCTATGGCTTGCCCATCTTGGGGGAGACTTTGGAAATATTTCGGGATTTAGACCTGTTTGTATGGCGACGATTCCAGCAGCATGGTTCAGTTTTTAAGACGAGCGTTATGGGACGTAAACGTGCTTATTTAATTGGCCCTGATGCTAATCGGTTAGTGCTGGTGGAACAGGCCGAACACATGTCGTCACGGATCGGGTGGTATTTCTTAGAATCAACATTTGGCAATAATATTTTATTACAAGATGGGGAAGAACATCGGCTAACTCGTCGCTTAATGTATCCAGCATTTCACGGAAAAGCGATCGCTACATATTTCGACACCATCCAAAATATTGTGCAAGACTTCCTCAAAGATTGGGGACAGAGAACGATTCCCTTAAATTCTAGTTTCCGCCAGCTTACCCTGATGGTTGCTACTCGTCTCTTTTTGGGAAGTCAGAACAAGAGCGAAGTTGAGCAAACTAGTCAGTGGTTTACACAACTGCTAGAGAGCAGTATGGCAATATTCAAATTGAATCTTCCCTTTACTTTATATGGTCGCGGTCAAAATGCTAGGGCGAAGTTAGTGGCTTTCTTGCATGAAGCGATCGCCCAGCGTATCGAGAAAGGTAACTTAGAAGAATCAAAAGATGTTTTGGGATTGCTGCTAGCGGCTGTTGATGAAGACGGCAATAAATTCAGCGAAGCACAGATAATCAACGAGGCATTGCTATTACTGTTTGCTGGACACGAGACAACAGCCTCCTTGCTCAGTTGGGTAATATTTGAATTAGGTAATCATCCAGAATGGCGAGAGCGATTGCGCCAAGAACAATTAGCAGTTGTGGGAAATAATCCCCTTAGTTTATCCCATCTCAAACAACTTCCAGATTTAACCAACGTCCTCAAAGAAGCAGAAAGGCTCTATCCGCCAGTGTATGCCTATAATCGTGGCGTTCTTAAGGATATTGAGTATGCAGGTTATCGCATTCCTGCTGGTTGGTTTGTGACTATCTCGCCGATGTTGACTCACCGTCTACCAGAACTGTATACCGATCCCGATCGCTTTGACCCCGATCGCTTTGCACCACCTCGTGAAGAAGATAAGAAACATCCTTTAGCACTAATGGGTTTTGGTCATGGTTCGCACAGATGTTTAGGCATGGAATTTGCCCAAATGGAAATGAAAATTGTGCTTTCCACACTGCTTCGCCATTACGACTGGACAGTAAAACCGGATTATTCTGCGATCGCTCCAGTTCGTCAACCTTCTAAAGTTAAAGATACTCTACAAGCATATATTGAACCTTTGGTGATAAAACATCCCTTGAAGAGTCAAACATAAATCTTTGATGAAACAAATCGATTTTCCGCATCTAGCATGAAGTCATAGGTATTTAGAAAATTAGACTGCCACTTTTCAGGCTTTTGGCAAATTGCGAGTGGAAATCCTGCTAAATCAAACCATTGAATATCATCCCCAATTTCTACTGGTACTACTCTCCAATTTTTACTTGGAGCCTTACTGAAATCTTTCAGTAAATTGACGTTAATTTGATTAGCAGGTTTGGGAGTTGGTAAATGTCGTTCAACACTGGAAAATGATTGTTCTACCCAGTTTTTGATATTAACTGCATTAAGATATTCATTTGGCTCCGATTCTCTTTCGCTAATATACTGATAGTAAGTTTGCGCTAGTTCTTCAGCTTGTTTACGAGTTGTTACATCTTCTACTTTAGCAAGCAAGTATGAGGCTACCGGGTCTAAAGTTCCCCATACAATAAGTTCTTTCATCCAGAAAACAATCCAAGGTAGCCCAGTTTGTGACCAGTTTTCGAGGGATGATTCAACTAACTCACCACCAAAAGCTTCATCTATTGCTAGTGCAATAACACTTCCTAAGCCCCAGTTGAATCTATATCCAAAATTTTGACTAATATATGAATGCCAATTTGAAATTTGAGTCGGTTTCGGTTTTTTAATTGCTTTGGTAGGGTCAAGCCACCAGCGTAATATTTCATTCCAAGTAGTATCACCTGAAGTTTTCTTTGATGGAGTCTTCAGTTTAAATTTTGAAATTTCTCCGAGATCACCAATTACAGTTTGAATATAGTTAAAGCGTTGGTCGTATGTACAGATTATATAATTTTCACCTTTTTGTAACTGTTCTTTAAGTCTAGGATAAATAGTTAAAAGTTCATTTCCAGCACGTGGTGGCAGGCTGGTACGATACAAACGCCGACGCTGTGAAGAATTACTATAAATTTCTGTTTTTAATGCTCTACCTCGCTTGATAAATAAATTTTCTAATCTTTCTTGTTCGGAACTTGCATAATATGCAAAGCTTCGCCGCCAAATTTTTTGAAGTTGCTCTTCCAACTCATTAGGGCTTAAATCTTTTGCTGTTAGATGCTCAATTTCGACAATTGCAGACAGTAAAATACTATCCAGTGAATCTAGAGTTTCAATTGCTGATGATTCTGCTTCAGAAAGCTTATTGTTGTAAGATAGTGGTGCAGTTTGTTCGAGCCAGGCTAAAAAAGTATCTTGTGAGCTAGAAAGAGAAATACTCTGCCATTGTTGTTCTAAATGAAGCAATAATTGAGCTAAAGGGCTTGGAGAATTTGAAATTTCAGAATTGTCATTATTTTGTACTGTTAATTTTTCTATCAAAAAGTTGTATTTGCCACGAGTTTTATTAGCATTATATTTGTCTTTATTATCTTTTATTTGCTCTATAGATTCAGTACTAACCCAAGTTGCGGGTAATAAAATACAAATGAGGATATGGGAAATGTAGGCACAGTAAATAAGCGGTTGTACGAAATACAACTACCACGAAAGTGCAATCATGAATATTTAGTTGAGTTGAAGAGAAAGTGACATTTGTAACTTAGTCAATAAAAGCTTGTTGCAGAGTGTAGGCAAAAATAAAAGTTTGTAACTTTAGTAAAAACCCTTCATATGTTACTGCATGAATCGATTTTTGGAAACAACTCGTAACTCCGCTAAATACGGTTTCAATGTAGTGACGAATAGACTGTTTAATGTATTGAGTCCACGGTGCATCTTGACGTTTAGAGTTACTTTTTCGCATGACTTGCATCGAGATTTGACTAGTTTCAATTAAGTCATCTTCCACAGTGTAATCAAGATAGGCAGAATCGGCATAAACCTGAGTCCCAGGTGGTAAATTCAAAGGTAAAGCACTCAATCCCCGTATATCTGTCGCACTGGCTGGCATGAACACAAATTCAATTCCACTGGAATACCTGTTTTGGTAGTTAATAACTGTACTCTCACTCCATAAAAATAACGTTTCTTGGATGCGATATAACCCCGATATTCTTTCGATTGGATGAGCTTCGCATTAAAGATACGAATGTTATCACATATCGGTACGGGAAACGAGTCTAAAAGATATTCCGTATTTTCACTAATTTCTTTCAGTGCCATTCCTACTTGATGGAATAAATCGTTAATTAACATTGAGACATGATGCAATCGCCGATTAAATCGTGACTTTTCTAACATTCGTGGTATCAAATTATGATCTTTCATGTAGCTGCAAGCCTTACTATGATTACCACTAAAGTACATAGCTGCAATTATTGCCGTTGTGATAATTTCTGCATCACTCATTTCACAACGAATATCCTGATCATGTCCAATCGCCTTTAATAGGTCATCTATCACAGAATAGATCGTAACTATTTCATTTAACATATCTCCCTCCTCATTGTCTGTTTGGAGGGATTTTCTTTTTTTTCTACCCCTATGTCATCCCTCTTCCAGAGTAACTAGCAACTTGAGTTACTACTGGAGTTTAGACTAAAAGCGATAGGAGAGAACGCAAATCAAAAGAAATTAGAGGTTAAAAATATTATCTTGTCAGCCTTAAAGCATCCTGACCTTTAACAATTATTGTGTAGTATACCTATTCAGAAAACAATACAATAATGATAATCATAAAAAGGGTGGGAGAGAAACGAGCGTCGCTCGTTTC